>NZ_JBZAYE010000124.1:0-15752 GCF_058244205.1 Variovorax sp. 20P10.2.4 | reverse complement strand
CCCTCGCGCCGCAATCTCGACTCGAGTCCCTGCACCGCGAGCGCATCGCCGTCGTCGCCGCTCTTGAGCCAGTCGAGCACCTGGTCGCTGCCGGCGTCGTGCGCGCAGGCGCGCAGCGCGCTCATCAGCATGGCGGCCGCGCGCGTGGTCGAGAGCTTCCAGCCGGTCTCGTCCTGCGCCGTGACGCCCTGCCCCTTGAGCCGCGCGCCGATGCGGCGCGTGAGCGCGCGGTCGGTGGCGACCAGCGCAACCGGGCTGCGGCCCTCGGCCAAGTGGCGCAGCGCACAGGCCGCGGCGAGTTCGGCCTCGTCCTCGGGATCGATCGCGACATGGGCCGCGGACTGCCCGCGCGGCGCGATGGCGGGCACCAACGACAGGCGCACGGCGCGCTCGCCCCACAGGCCGCACAGGGTCTGCGTCAAGGGATCGGTCTGGAAGCCCTCGAGCACGATCAGCACGTCGATCTGCGCGCGCGCGGGCTCGCGCAGCAGCACGTCGGTGGCATAGCTCGCGTTCGCGGCCCAGGCGACCGCGATGCGGATCAGCGCGCTCTCGATGCGGAACCACTCCGACTCGCTGCCTGCATCGGCCACGCCCGCGGCGCGCTCGGCCCAGGCACTTCCGCGCTCCTCGGGCGCGACCGCGGCCGCGAGCGGCGCGAGCTGGTAGGCCAGCTCGACCACGCGGCCCGCGAGCGCGAAGCGTTCGGCGCCGAAGCCGGTCTGCGAGAGCAGGCCCTGCGCGGTCACGAGGTCGCGCGCCATGTCGAAGGCGATGTCGTAGCCCGAAGGGACGAAGCCGCCCGCGCTGCGCGCCCAGTTGCGCGTGGTCTCGAAGCGTGGCACGAAGCCCGGCGAGCCGCAGCGCGCCCACATGGCCTGCGCCACGCCCATGAGCTGCGCATAGGGCACCAGCACCATCGTGCGCGCCGCATGTGCCTGGCGTTCGGCGAGCACGCGCACGATGCGCGCGACCACACCATCGGCAGGGTCGCACCACAGGGCCTGGACGGGATGGCCTTCGTTCATGTTCTGTCGCGGGGGATTCGGTAGCGGGGCCGGGTCGCGACGAGGGCTCTGGCTATCGGCGCCATAGCCTTCGTGCATGCCACGTCACCCCTTGGTTTCTGTCACAATGACCCGCACTGTAGCTGCACCGAAACTCCCCGCGCACAAGGACTCCATCATGGCCAGCGAGCTGATCAAACACATCTCCGATTCCTCCTTCGAAGCCGACGTGCTCAAGTCCAGCCAGCCCGTGCTGGTCGACTACTGGGCCGAATGGTGCGGCCCCTGCAAGATGATCGCCCCGATCCTCGACGAAGTGTCGAGCGCCTACGAAGGCAAGCTGCAGATCGCCAAGCTCAACGTCGACGAGAACCGCGACATCCCCGCCAAGTTCGGCATCCGTGGCATCCCCACGCTGATGCTGTTCAAGGACGGCCAGCTTGCCGCCACCAAGGTCGGTGCCATGAGCAAAGCCCAGCTCACCGCCTTCATCGACCAGCAACTCGCCTGAGTGCTTTCAAACCGGCCAGCGCGCAACGCGTTGGCCGGCGCGTTTTTCCTGTCATAATCCTTAGCAGATCGCCGGCCCTTTCAGGTAGCCGGTTCGAGTTCCCCGGTCAGTGAGGCAGTTCTCGTCTCACATCGAACCACCCCCCTGTTCTCCGTTTCCCCTCGATTGCCCCCGCAAGGGGTCGTTCCATGCACTTAAACGAACTCAAGGCACTCCACGTGTCTGAAGTCCTCAAGCAGGCCGAAGCCCTTGAGATCGAAAACGTCGGCCGCATGCGCAAGCAGGAGCTGATGTTCGCGATCATCAAGAAGCGCGCGAAGGCCGGCGAACAGGTCTTCGCCGACGGTGTGCTCGAAATCCTGCCCGACGGCTTCGGCTTCCTGCGCAGCCCGGACACCAGCTTCACCGCCAGCACCGACGACATCTACATCAGCCCGAGCCAGGTGCGCCGCTTCAACCTGCACACCGGCGACATGATCGAGGGCGAGGTGCGCATTCCGAAGGACGGCGAGCGCTACTTCGCGCTGACCAAGCTCGACGCCGTCAACGGCGGACCGCCCGAGCAGAACAAGCACAAGGTGATGTTCGAAAACCTGACGCCGCTGTTCCCCAAGGAACAGATGCGCCTGGAACGCGACGGCATCAAGGGCGAAGAGAACATCACCGGCCGCGTGATCGACATCATCGCGCCCATCGGCAAGGGCCAGCGCGCCCTGCTCGTGGCACCGCCCAAGAGCGGCAAGACGGTGATGATGCAGCACATCGCGCACGCGATCAGCGCCAACTACCCCGAGGTCCACATGATGGTGCTGCTCGTCGACGAGCGCCCCGAAGAAGTGACCGAAATGCAGCGCACGGTGAAGGGCGAGGTCATCGCCTCCACCTTCGACGAGCCCGCCGCGCGCCACGTGCACGTGGCCGAGATGGTGATCGAGCGCGCCAAGCGCCTGGTCGAGCTCAAGAAGGACGTGGTGATCCTGCTCGACTCGATCACCCGCCTCGCACGCGCCTACAACAACGTCGTACCCTCGTCGGGCAAGGTGCTGACCGGCGGTGTCGACGCCAACGCACTGCAGCGTCCCAAGCGCTTCCTGGGTGCCGCTCGCAACGTCGAGGAAGGCGGCTCTCTGACCATCATCGGCACCGCGCTGATCGACACCGGCAGCCGCATGGACGAAGTGATCTTCGAAGAGTTCAAGGGCACCGGCAACTCCGAAATCCACCTCGACCGCCGCCTCTACGAGAAGCGCGTGTTCCCCTCGATCCAGCTCAACCGCAGCGGCACGCGCCGCGAAGAGCTGCTGCTCGCGCCCGAGATCCTGCAGAAGACCCGCATCCTGCGCCAGCTCATGTACAACATGGACGAGATCGAGTCGATGGAGCTGATGCTCAAGAACATGAAGGCGACGAAAACGAATGTCGAGTTCTTCGACATGATGCGTCGCGGGGGTTGAGCCGGTCTTCGACCGAAGCTCGCCTCCCCGAAAAGCGCGTTGCATCGCAAGATGCAGCGCGCTTTTTTCATGGGCGCGCGACGGGCAGCGCGCGGCCTTCCTCGGCGCTGCGCCGGCCGAGATCGAGCAGTTCCATCAGCGCCACCGCCTGCGCGGGCGGCACGGGATTCGGCCCCTGACCGAGGATCGCGTCGCGCACGGCCGGCCGCGTAATACGCGACGTAGTCACCCGCGCGCGTGGGCCAGGCGCGCTTCGCCACCGTGCCGTCGGCCGCGGGCAGCACGAGCTCGCCATCGAGCGGATCGACGCCCCACCCCGCCATCGGCGGCCGCTGGCCGGCGCGCAGCGCGTCCTCCTGCGGATCGACGCCGTGCTTGACGTAGCTGCCGCGCGTGCCGTGCACGAGGTAGCGCGGCGCCGCATGGGCCGCGAGCGTGGTCGAGTGCAACACCACGCGCAGCGGCGCATGCGGCCCCGACTCGTAGCGCAGCACCGCGTGGAAATAGTCCTCGACCTCGGCCCCGTCGCGCAGCACGGCGGTGTCGAGTTGCAGGGTGTCGGGCGTGCCGAACAGCTGCACCGCCTGGTCGACCAGGTGCGCGCCCAGGTCGACCCAGATGCCCGCGCCCGGCACCTTCTGCTCGCGCCAGCGCTCGCGCACCTCGGGCCGGTAGCGGTCGAAATGCGATTCGAAATAGACCGGGCGGCCCAGCTCGCCGCTGGCCAGCAGTTCCTTCAGGGTCAGGAAATCGGCGTCGAAACGGCGGTTCTGGTAGACCGCGAGCACCCGATCGTTGCGTTCGGACAACAGCTTGAGCTCGCGCGCCTCGCCGGCATCGAGCGTGAAGGGCTTGTCGACCACCACGTGCTTGCCGGCCAGCAGCGCCGCCTTCGCGACCGGATGGTGCTGAGCGTTCGGCGTGGCGACCACGACGAGGTCGATGTCCTGCCGCGCGACCAGCGCCGCCGTGTCGGGCACCACGGCCACGCCGGGCCAGTCGGCATGCACCTTGTGCGGCTGGGAACTGGCCACGGCCGCCAGCTCGAGCCCGGGCACGGCCGACAGCACGGGGGCATGGAAGGTCTGGCCGGCAAAGCCGTAGCCGACGAGGCCGGCGCGCAGGGGTCTGGAGGTCATGGGAGGCCCGATTTGGCTGGGGACGGGCCGAAGTGGCCGCCATCGGCCCAGTATGCGATAATCGACGGCTTCGCGAAAAGTGCGGCCGGCGTCCTGCCCGCCAGTGGCTCTCGCATCGACCCCCAAGGAAAGACCATGGCAAAAGAAGGCATCCACCCGAATTACCGCGAAGTCCTGTTCGTCGACATGTCGAACGGCTTCAAGTTCGTGACCCGTTCCTGCGTGAACACGAAGGAAACCGCCAAGGCGGACGACGGCCGCGAGCTGCCCCTGTTCAAGCTGGACACGACCAGCGAATCGCACCCGTTCTACACCGGCACCCAGAAGTCGGTCGACAACATGGGCGGTCGCGTCGAGAAGTTCCGCAACCGCTTCGGCAAGACGACCGGCGCCGCTGCCTCCAAGTAAGGCACGCACCCAGGCTCAGGCCTGGCGTCGAGGGCAGCCCGGTTTACCGCGCTGCCCTTTTTGTTTCCCCCACCCGTTGCCGCCCATCGCCCTTTGAACCAGCCCACGCCCGCGATCGTTGCCCAGAATGCCGTGCGCCGGCTGCCGCGCATCGCGCTGCTGCTGCTGTGCGCCGCCTATCTGCTGCCGGGGCTGGTCGGCCGAGGGCCCTGGAAGAGCGCCGACATCACGGCCTTCGGCTACATGGCCGAACTGGCGCGCAGCACCGAGGGCATCGCCCGCTGGTTCGATCCGCGCCTGCTGGGCATCGCGCCCGAAACGCCCGCGCTGGTGCCGTACTGGATCGGCGCGCTGGCGATCAAGATCGCGCCCGCCTGGCTGCATCCCGACTTCGCGGTGCGCATCGTGTTCGCGCTGCTGCTGTGGGGCACCTTCACCGCGACCTGGTACGCGGTCTATTACCTGGCCCGCACCGCGCGCGCACAGCCGGTGGCCTTCGCCTTCGGCGGCGAGGCACGGCCGACCGACTACGCGCGCGCCATGGCCGACGGCGCCCTGCTCGCGCTGATCGCCTGCCTGGGCCTGGCGCAGCTGGGCCATGAAACCACGCCCGCGCTGGCCCAGCTCTACTTCGCCTCGCACCTGTTCTACGGCGTGGCGGCCCTGCCCTACCGGCGCGCCGGGCCGGTCATCGCACTGGTGGTCGGCACGCTGGGCATGACGCTCAGCGGCGGCCCGACCGTCGGCCTGGCCCTGGCCACGGGCAGCGTGCTGTTCATCGCCTACGAGCGCCGCCGCATGCGCCGCGCCGCCGAACCCGCGAGCACTGGCTGGTCGGGCACGGGCGAGGACGAAGGCCCGGGCTACACGCGCGGCGCGCTGTTCACCATGGCCGGCGTGACGCTGCTGGCCGCGGCGCTCGCGATCGGCCTCGGCCTGCTGCAATGGAAGATCGACCTGCCCGGCGCCCATCCCGGCACCTCGATCGCGAGCGACATCCGCAGCCAGGCCCGGCTGCTGCTGTGGTTCACTTGGCCGGCCTGGCCGCTCGCGCTGTGGACGCTGTGGCGCTGGCGCCGCCAGCTCGCCGCGCGCCACGTGGCGCTGCCGTTCTGGTTCGCGCTGGTGCCGCTGGCCGCCACCTGGACCACCGACTACTCCGACCGCTCGCTGATGCTGGCGCTGCCCGCGATGGCCACGCTCGCGGCCTTCGCGCTGCCGACCTTCCGGCGCAGCGTGGCGGCGCTGGTCGACTGGTTCACCCTGCTCTTCTTCAGCGGCCTGGCGCTGCTCGGCTGGATCTACTGGATCGCGATGCAGACCGGCTACCCGCCCAAGCCCGCGGCCAGCGTGGCGCGGCTGGTGCCGGGCTTCGTGCCCGAGTTCTCGCCCATCGCCTTCGTGCTCGCGCTCGCCGCCACCATCGCCTGGTGCTGGCTGGTGCGCTGGCGCACCGGCCGCCACCGCGCGGCGCTCTGGAAGACGCTGGTGCTGCCGGCCGGCGGCACCGCGCTGTGCTGGATGCTGCTGATGACGCTGTGGCTGCCGCCGATCGACTATGCGCGCAGCTACGCGCCGCAGGTGCGCGCGGTGAGCGAGCGAGTGGGCCATCCCAAGTGCGTGGCCGAGCTCGCGCTGAGCCGCGCCCACATCGCGGCGCTGCAATACCACGGCCACTTCGAGCTGCAGCCGCTGCTGCTGGGCACCGACTGCCCGTGGCTGCTGGTGGCCCCCGAGACCATCGAGCGGCTGCACACCATCATCTCGCTCGACCAATGGCGCTTCGCGGGGACCCTGCGCCGCCCCAGCAGTCCCTCCGACGACCTGCTGCTGTACGAGAAGATCGCGCCGCGGTGAGGGGCGAACGCGGACTGATCGCCCGCCACGCGGGCACGGTGCTGGTCGGCCAGCTCGCCGTGATGGCCTTCGGCGTGACCGACACCATCGTGGCCGGCCGCTATTCCGAGGACGCGCTGGCCGCCCTCTCGGTCGGCGCCGCCATCTTCGTCAGCGTCTACGTCTCGCTCATGGGCGTGCTGCAGGCCCTGCTGCCGGTGTGGGCCGAGCTGCACGGCGGCGGCCGCGGCACCGAGGTGGGCCGCTCGGTGCGGCAGTCGCTCTACCTCGCGGGACTGGCGATCGTGGTGGGCATGGCGCTGCTGCTGCTGCCGGGACCGGCCCTGCAATGGACCCAGGTGCCGCCCGCGATGCGCAGCGAGGTCGAGGCCTACCTGATGGTGCTGGCCTTCGCGCTCGCGCCCGCGCTGCTGTTCCGCCTGTTCAGCACCCTGAGCCAGAGCCTGGGCAAGCCACAGCTCGTGACCTGGCTGCAGCTCGCCTCGCTGGCGATCAAGCTGCCGCTGTCGGTCTGGTTCACCTTCGGCGGCGCGGGCCTGCCAGCCATGGGCCTGGTCGGCTGCGGCTGGGCCACCCTGGTCGTCAACTGGGCGATGCTCGGCTGCGCCGTGTGGCTGCTGCGCGCCAGCCCGTTCTACCGCGGCTACCGGCTCTGGCAGCCGATCGAGAAGCCCGACTGGGCGCAGATCGGCCAGTTCGCGCGCCTGGGCGTGCCGGCCGGCCTCGCGGTGCTGGTCGAGGTCACCTCGTTCACGCTGATGGCGCTGTTCATCGCGCGCCTGGGCACGACCGCGGCCGCCGCGCACCAGATCGCCGCCAACCTGCTCGCCGTGGCCTACATGGTGCCGCTGTCGCTCGCGATCGCCACCAGCGCGCGCGTGAGCTTCTGGCTCGGCGCCGGCGATCCGGCACTGGCGCGGCGCGCCTGCCGCACCGGCTTCGAGCTGACCGTGCTGTGCGCGCTGCTGTTCGCGCTCGCCATGTGGGGGCTGCGCTTCCAGCTCGCGGCCGTGTATTCGGACAAGCCGGCCGTGATCGCGCTCGCGGGCGCGCTGCTGCTCGTAGTGGCGCTCTACCACTTCGCCGATGCGCTGCAGACCCTGTGCGTGTTCGTGCTGCGCTGCTACCGCGTCACGCTCGCGCCGCTGGCGATCTACTGCACGCTGCTGTGGGTGGTGGGCCTGGGCGGCAGCTACCTGCTGGCCTACCGCGGGCTCGGCCCCTGGCCGGCCATGCAGTCGCCGCTGGCGTTCTGGATCATGGGTGCCGCCGCGCTGGCCGTCACGGCGCTGCTGTTCGGCGCGCTGCTGCGCTGGACCATGGCGCACCGCGTGCGCGGCTGAGCGGCTGAGTGGTGATAGCGGCGCGGCCGTTCAGGCCTGCAGCCGTGCCAGCACCCGCGCCTCGCGCACGCGCGTGGCCGGGAACAACAGCGCGAAGCGCGAACCCTTCCCCACCGTGCTCTCGATGCGCAGCTCCGCGCCATGGCGCTGGGCGATGTGCTTGACGATCGCCAGCCCGAGCCCGGTGCCCCCGGTCTCGCGCGAGCGGCTGCGGTCGATGCGGTAGAAGCGCTCGGTCAGCCGCGGGATGTGCTCGGCCGCGATGCCCGGGCCGGTGTCCTTCACCGCGTATTCGCCGCGGCCATCGGGCAACACGCGCCAGCTCACCGCCACCTCGCCGCCGCCGGGCGTGTAGCGGATCGCGTTGCTCAGCAGGTTCGACATCGCGCTCTGCAGCTCGGTGGCGGCGCCGGACATCTCGGAATCCGCATCGATGGTGAACGACAGCTTGTGGCCCAGCTGCGGCGAGAGCCGGCCCGACAGGCCGCGGCCCTCGTCCTCGCACTGCGCGAGCAAGGCGCGGATACGGGTCCACTGGGTGCCGCCGGGCGCGGCACTGCCCTCGAGGCGCGACAGGGTCAGCAGGTCGTTGACCAGCGTTTCCATGCGGTGCGACTGCTGCCCCATCAGCCCGAGGTAGCGCGCGCGCTCGTCGGCATCGAGCGGCAGGTTCTGCAGCGTCTCGACGAAGCCCGCGAGCACCGTGAGCGGCGTGCGGATCTCGTGCGAGACGTTGGCCACGAAGTCGCGCCGCATCGCCTCGGCCTGCTCGAGCGCGGTGATGTCGCGCGTGAGCAGCATGCGGCGGTTGCCCGCGTAGGGATGCACCTGCACCGACAGCCGCACCGTGTGGCTGCGCTGTTGCGAGCCCGGGCCATGGCCGTCGATGACGACGTCGCGGCTGTAGTTCCACGACGCGAGGTAGGCGACGAAGGCCGGGTCGCGCACGAGGTTGGCCAGGTGCTGCAGCAGGTCGCGCTCGGCATCGATGCCGAACTGCGCCGCCGCGGTCTGGTTGCACCACTCGATGCGGCCCTGCTCGTCGAGCAGCACCACGCCGTTGGGCGAGGCCTGGATGGCGGCCAGGAATTCCTGCAGCCGGTCCTCGGCCTGGCGGGTCTGCTGTTCGCGGTCGCGCAGCAGCTTGCGGATGCGCTCGGCCAGTTCGCCCCACATGCCGACGCCGCGGCTGGGCAGCCCCACCGCGTCGTTGCGCAGGATCTGCAGCAGCCGCTTGGCGCGCCAGCCGTCGAAGGCCAGCCAGACCACCGCGCCGCCCCAGGCGCCGATCCAGCCGAGCTTCCAACCGAAAAAGGCTGTAACGCCCGCTCCACCAAGGAGAGACGCTATTAAAAAGGTAGCAATGCGAAACGGCATGGCGGGCGATTATCCGCGCCCGCGGGCGGAGACGCTCACGGCGGTCAAACGGTGGCTTGGGCCGTCAGTCGGTAGCCGGCGCCGCGCACCGTCTCGACCATCGGGGACGCCGCACCCAGCGATTCGCGCAGGCGCTTGACGTGCACGTCGACCGTGCGCTCCTCGATGTAGACGTGGTCGCCCCACACCTTGTCGAGCAGCTGGGCCCGGCTGTGGACGCGCTCGGCGTGCTGCATCAGGTAGGCCAGCAGCTTGAACTCGGTCGGGCCGACCTTCAGCGCATTGCCCTGCCAGGTCACGCGGTGGGTGGCGGTGTCGAGCGCGAGCTCGCCGATCTCGACGCGCTCGGTCACCACCTCGGGCGCGCGGCGGCGCAGCACGGCGCGGATGCGCGCGAGCATTTCCTGGGTGGAGAAGGGCTTGGTGATGTAGTCGTCGGCGCCGGCGTCGAGGCCGGCCACCTTGTCGGGCTCGTCGCCGCGCGCGGTCAGCATCAGGATCGGGACGGCCTTGGTACGGGGGTCCTTGCGCCACTGGCGCGCGAGCTGCAGGCCGCTCTGGCCCGGCAGCATCCAGTCGAGCAGGATCAGGTCCGGCAGGAAGGCATCGATCTCGCGTTGGGCCGCCGCGCCATCCTCCGACCAGATCGGCTCGAAGCCGTTGTGGCGGAGGTTGACGGCGATCAGCTCGGCGATCGAGGACTCGTCTTCGACGATCAGGACTCGGGGTTTTTTCATGCTTTCTTGGGAGTCTTGCCGCAGTCGTACTGGTGTCGTTACTGCAGCGCCGACTCGATTTCCTGCATCGAAGTGTGCCGCACATCGGCACCCTTGACGATGTAGATGATGAACTCGGCGATGTTCTTGGCGTGGTCGCCGATGCGCTCGATGGCCTTGGCCAGGAACAGCAGGTCGAGGCTCGCGGAGATGGTGCGCGGGTCTTCCATCATGTAGGTGACCAGCTTGCGCACGAAGCCGTCGAACTCCTTGTCGATCAGGTCGTCGTCCTTGAGGATCGACAGCGCCGCGGCGGTGTCGAGGCGCGCGAACGCGTCGAGCGCGGTGCGCAACAGGTTCGACGCCAGGTCGGCCGCGATGCGCAGCTCGGTGGTCGGCAGCACGCGCGAAGCACCGCTCTCGATGATCGACTTGACCATGCGCGCGATCTTGTTGGACTCGTCGCCCACGCGCTCGAGGTTGGCGGTGGTCTTGGAGATCGCGATCAGCAGGCGCAGGTCGCGCGCGGTCGGCTGGCGGCGCGCGATGATCGACGACAGCTCGCGGTCGATCTCGATTTCCATCGCATTCACGCGGTGCTCGGTTTCCATCACGCGGTCGGCCGCGTCCGAATCGAACTGCAGCAGCGCGTAGATCGCCTGGTGGATCTGCGACTCGACCATGCCGCCGAGTTCCATCACGCGCGACGAGACGCCGTTGAGTTCGCTGTCGAACTGGCTGGAGAGGTGTTTTTCAGTCATGGTGTCGTCCTCTTTGCATCCGTTGTTGCATCAGCCGAAGCGGCCGGTGATGTAGTCCTCGGTCTCCTTGCGCTGCGGCTTGAAGAACATCTGCTCGGTGGCACCGAACTCGATCAGGTCGCCCAGGTACATGTAGGCGGTGTAGTCGCTGCAGCGGGCCGCCTGCTGCATGTTGTGGGTCACGATGACCACCGTGTATTCGTTCTTCAGCTCGGCGATCAGTTCCTCGATCTTGGCGGTCGAGATCGGGTCCAGGGCCGAGCAGGGTTCGTCGAGCAGCAGCACTTCGGGCTTGATCGCGATGCCGCGCGCGATGCACAGGCGCTGTTGCTGGCCGCCCGACAGGCCCGAGCCGCTTTGCTGCAGCTTGTCGCGCACTTCGGTCCACAGGGCCGCCTTCTTCAACGCCCATTCGACGCGGTCGTCCATGTCGCTGGCCGAGAGATTCTCGAACAGCTTCACGCCGAAGGCGATGTTGTCGTAGATCGACATCGGGAACGGCGTCGGCTTCTGGAACACCATGCCGACCTTGGCGCGGATCAGCGCCACGTCCTGCTTGCTGGTTAGCAGGTTCTCGCCGTCGAGCTCGATGGCGCCTTCGGCGCGCTGCTCGGGATAGAGCTCGAACATGCGGTTGAAGGTGCGCAGCAAGGTCGACTTGCCGCAGCCCGAGGGGCCGATGAAGGCCGTGACCTTGTTCTCGGGGATCTCGAGGTTGATGCCCTTGAGCGCATGGAACTTGCCGTAGTAGAAGTTCAGGTTCTTGACCGAGATCTTCGCGGGCGCTGCGGCGGCGGTGGGAGCGGTGATGGGTGCCATGTTGCGTTTCTCTTGTTCGTTCTGTGCGGATTGCGTGGAAGCCGCTTCGGGTTCAGTGCTTGGAGCGCGTGAGGACCCGCGCCAGGATGTTGAGGACGAGCACCGCGACGGTGATCAGGAACACGCCGGCCCAGGCGAGCTGTTGCCAGTTCTCGTAGGGGCTCATGGCGAACTTGAAGATCGTCACCGGCAGGCTGGCCATCGGCTGCGTCACGTCGGCGGTCCAGAACTGGTTGTTCAGGGCCGTGAACAGCAGCGGCGCGGTCTCGCCGGCGATGCGGGCCACGGCCAGCAGGATGCCGGTCACGACACCGGCGCGCGCGGCGCGCAGCGTGATGCTCAGGATCACCTTCCACTTCGGCGTGCCGAGGGCGTAGGCGGCTTCGCGCAGGCCCGGGGGCACCAGTTGCAGCATGTTCTCGGTGGTGCGGATCACGACCGGGATCACGATCAGCGCGAGCGACAGCGCACCGGCCAGGCCCGAGAAGTTCTTGAAGTAGGCCACGACCACCGCGTAGACGAACAGGCCGATCACGATCGACGGCGCCGACAGCAGGATGTCGTTGACGAAGCGCGTGACCGAGGACAGCATGCCCTTGGGGTTGTACTCGGCCAGGTAGATGCCGGCCATGATGCCGATCGGCGTGCCGACGAAGGTCGCCAGCAGCACCATCACGAAGGAGCCGAAGATGGCGTTCAGGATGCCGCCCGGCTCGTTCGGCGGCGGGGTCATCTCGGTGAAGGCCATGATCGACAGGCCGCCGATGCCCAGGCGCAGGGTTTCCCAGAGGATCCAGACGAGCCAGAACACGCCGAACACCATCGCGGCGAGCGACAGCGTGAGGGCGATCTTGTTGACGCGGTTGCGCGAGGCGAACCGGGCCTGGCGGGTTTCGGCCAGGGTCTTGGCGTTGATGAGGGATTGGCTTGTGCTCACGACTTCTTTCCTTCGCTCTTCTTCATCTGCGCCAGCAGCACCTTCGACAGCGACAGCACGACGAAGGTGATGAAGAACAGCACGAGGCCCAGGTACATCAGCGCGGCCTGGTGCAGGCCGGCGCCGGCTTCGGCGAACTCGTTGGCGAGCGCCGAGGTGATGCTGTTGGCCGCCTCGAACACCGAGAGCGAGTTCAGCTGGTTCATGTTGCCGATCACGAAGGTGACGGCCATGGTCTCGCCGAGCGCGCGGCCCAGGCCGAGCATGATGCCGCCGATGACGCCGGCCTTGGTGTAGGGCAGCACGACCTTGGAGACGACCTCCCAGGTGGTGGAACCGAGGCCGTAGGCCGATTCCTTGAGCAGCGGGGGCGTGACCTCGAACACGTCGCGCATCACCGAGGCGATGAACGGGATGATCATGATCGCGAGGATGATGCCGGCCGAGAGAATGCCGATGCCCACCGGGGGACCGGACACCAGCGCGCCGAGGTAGGGCACGCCGGCCAGCAGCTTCTGCAGCGGCTGCTGGACCCAGCTCGAGAGGATGGGGCCGAACACCAGCAGGCCCCACATGCCGTAGACGATCGACGGCACGGCCGCCAGCAGTTCGATGGCGGTACCCAGCGGGCGCTTGAGCCAGCCGGGCGAAAGTTCGGTGAGGAAGAGCGCGATGCCGAAGCTCACGGGCACCGCGATCACCAGGGCGATGGCCGAGGTGGCCAGCGTGCCGTAGATCATCACGAGGCCGCCGTATTCGTTCTGGACCGGGTCCCACACGCTGCTCGTGAGGAAGCCGAGGCCGTACTTGGTGATGGCAGGCCAGGCGCCGACGATCAGCGACAGCAGGATGCCGATCAGCATCGCCAGCGTCAGCAGTGCGGCACCCTTGGCGGCCAGGCCGAACAGGCGATCGACCATGGGACCGGAGCGCGATGCCTTCATCGGCGGCGGTGCGGTGGTGCGGCCCTGCTCGGCGGAAAGATCGAGCGCGGTGGCGGCGGCGGGGAAAGTGGATGACACGTGTCGCTCCGGCAAGGACGAAAGCGGCGCGCCATCGAGCGGATTGCTGCTCATTGGCGTGCCGTGTTTTCTTTTTCTGATCAGGGAGAAGAAGGAGGCTTACTTGAACGCGACGGGCTTGCCCGAAGCGTCCTTGACCTCACCCCAGGCCTTGGCGATCGTGGCCTTCACGGCGTCGGGCATCGGCACGTAGTCCAGTTCGTCGGCCGTCTTGTCGCCGCTCTTGTAGGCCCAGTCGAAGAACTTCAGCACGGTGGTGGCATTGGCCGGCTTGTCCTGCGTCTTGTGCAGCAGGATGAAGGTGGCGCCGGTGATCGGCCATGCACCCTTGTCGGCCTGGTTCGTCAGCACCTGGTAGAAGCTCTTGTTCCAGTCGGCACCGGCGGCGGCGGCCTTGAAGGCGGTGTCGTCGGGCGAGACGAAGTTGCCGGCGGCGTTCTGCATCTGGGCGTACGTCATCTTGTTCTGCTTGACGTAGGCGTATTCCACGTAGCCGATCGAGTTCGGCAGGCGACCCACGAAGGCGGCGACGCCTTCATTGCCCTTGCCACCCGCGCCGGTGGGCCAGTTCACGGCCGTGCCTTCGCCGACCTTGCTCTTCCACTCGGCGTTGACCTTCGACAGGTAGTTGGTGAACAGGAAGCTGGTGCCCGAACCGTCGGCGCGGCGAACCGGGGCGATGGCAGCGTCGGGCAGGTTCAGCGAACCGTTCAGGGCCTTGATCGCGGGGTCGTTCCACTTCGTGATCTTGCCGAGGTAGATGTCGCCCAGCACCTGGCCGCTGAGCTTGAGTTCGCCGGGCTTGATGCCCTGGATGTTCACGACCGGGATCACGCCGCCGATGACGGTGGGGAACTGCATCAGGCCCTTGGCCTGGAGTTCGTCGTCCTTCAGGGGAGCGTCCGACGCGCCGAAGTCGACGGTCTTGGCTTCGATCTGCTTCAGGCCGGCGCCCGAACCAACCGATTGGTAGTTGATCTTGACGCCGGTGGCCTTGTTGAAGTCCGAAGCCCACTTGGCATACAGCGGTGCGGGGAAGCTGGCGCCGGCACCGGTCACGTCCTGGGCGAACGCGGGAAGAGCGAAAACCGCGGCGACGAGGCCGGCGGTTGCAAATTTGAACGTCGTTTTCATGAAGCTTCCTTTAGAAGTAAGAAGTAGTCCCCTTTCGGGCTTGCGACGGACTCTAGAAAGCTTGTGTGACATCGATGTGACACCCCTCTGTCGAGGGAAAATGGGGCCGCGGAGCCCTCCGGCTCTGTGACGCTGTCACACAACCGTCATGCGCCCGAACTAGCCTCTCGAACCTCGCTGCGGTGGGGTTTGGAGGCGGTGGGGAAACCGTCCACGACATACGAATCAGGCTCCGCCTTCTTTACTACAACATGCAAAACGGCACCCGCCTCGCAGCGGTCGATCTCGGTTCCAACAGCTTCCGGCTCGAGATCGGCCAGGTCGATCACGGCCAGATCCACCGCACCGAATACCTGAAGGAGACCGTGCGCCAGGGCAACGGCCTGGACAGCGCACGCAACCTCACGCCCGAAGCCATGCAGCGCGGCTGGGACGCCCTCGCCCGCTTCGGCGAGCGGCTGGCCGGCTTCAAGCGCTCGCAGGTGCGGGCCGTCGCCACCCAGACGCTGCGCGAGGCGCGCAACCGCGAGGAATTCCTGCTGCGCGCGCGCACCATCCTGGGCTTCGGCATCGACGTGATCCCGGGGCGCGAGGAAGCCCGCCTGATCTATCAGGGCGTGGCGCACATGCTGCCGCACAACGACGCCTCGGACCGCGAACGCCGGCTGGTGATCGACATCGGCGGGCGCTCCACCGAAATGATCATCGGCCGCGCCCTCGAGGCCGAGCTGATGGAGTCGTACCGCGTCGGCAGCGTCGCCTGGTCGATGAAGCACTTCCCCGAGGGCCAGTTCACCGCCGCCGCCTTCCGGGCCGCCGAGGTCGCGGCCAAGGCGGTGCTCGACGACGCGCTCGGCAGCTACACGCGCGACCAGTGGGACGTGGCCTATGGCGCCTCGGGCACGATCGGCGCGGTCGGCGACGTGCTGGCCGCGGCCGGCGGCGAGCCCGGCGTGGTCAAGCGCGAGGGCCTCGACTGGCTGCTCGACCGGCTGCTCAAGGCCGGCGGCGCCGACAAGCTGCGCATCGAGGGCATGCGCGAGGACCGCAAGGCGGTCATCGGCGGCGGCCTCAGCGTGCTGCGCGCGGTGTTCGACCTGCTGGGCATCGAGGAGATGAAGGTGGCCCAGGGCGCGCTGCGCCACGGCGTGCTCTACGAACTGCTGGAACGCGACGAGAGCGTGGCCGACATGCGCACCACCACGGTCGCGCGGCTCGCCACCCGTTTCGCGGTCGACCCGGTCCAGGCTCGGCGCGTGGGCGACAC
>NZ_JBZAYE010000123.1:0-15925 GCF_058244205.1 Variovorax sp. 20P10.2.4 | reverse complement strand
GCGCTGGCCGCCAGCTCCGCCGAGGCGATCGAACAGGTGGTGCACGTGCTGCTTCGCCGCTACGGCGTCGTCTGCTGGCGGCTGCTCGAGCGCGAAGCCGCGTGGCTGCCGCCCTGGCGCGAGTTGGTGCGCGTGTGCCGCCGGCTCGAGGCGCGCGGCGAGATCCGTGGCGGTCGCTTCATCGCTGGCGTGTCGGGCGAGCAGTTCGCCTTGCCCGAGGCGGTGGCGTCGATGCGGCGGGTGCGCCGCGAGCCGGGCGACGGCGCGCTGATCGCGCTCGCGGCCAGCGACCCGGCCAACCTGCTCGGCACCGTCGTGAACGGCCCGAAGGTGCCGCGGGTCGCGGGCTCGCGCGTGCTGTATTGCGACGGCGTGCCGATCGCGACCAGCGTGGCGGGAGAGATCAGCCTGCTGGTCGAGCTCGATGCCGCGCGGGCGCAGGCGGCGAGGCGTGCGCTCTCGCTCGAACCCTCGCTGCGCAGCCACGAACTCGCCGCGCAACCGTCGGCTTGAGCCCGCGCGACGCCCTCAACTGGCCTCGGCGCCGTGCCCGCCGCCGCGCGTCACGACCTCGACCGACTGCACGCCTTCCAGCGTCTCGAGCCGCCGCACGAAATTGCCGATGTCGGCCGACGACACGCGCACCAGCTGCACCGTGATGTCGTCGAGCTCACCGCCCGGCCGCACCGCGACCAGGAAACGCCGCAACCGCGCGGGCTGCAGCTCGAGCCCCTGCTCGAGCGACTCCGGGCTCACCGCGCCGTGCGTCGCGACCACGCGCAGCCGGCAGCTCTGGCTGCGCGCGCGGTAGGCTTCTTCCAGCGGCTTGATGCCCGCGAGGATCACCAGGATGATCACGGTCGAGGCGGCGGCTGGAAAGTAGAGCCCGCCGCCGACCGCGAGCCCGATCGCGGCCACGGTCCAGATGCTCGCGGCGGTCGTGAGCCCGCGCACGATCTCCCCGCGCGCGAGGATCGCGCCGGCACCGAGGAAGCCGATGCCCGACACCACCTGCGCGGCCGCGCGCGACGGGTCGAGCACCACGTGCTCGCCGCGCAGGCTGTCCGCGAAGCCATAGGCCGACACCAGCATGAAGAGGCAGGCGCCCACGCTCACCAGCATGTGCGTGCGGATGCCCGCGGCCCACAGCAGGCGCTCGCGCTCCAGGCCGACGAGGCTGCCGAGCGCGGCGGCGACGAACAGGCGCAGCAGCGTCTCGCCATGGGACAGAAGAACGTTGCCGTGCAGCATGGACAGGGCCGGCGTCATTCGGTGAAGTTGTCCTTGATCAGGTCCACCACGTCGGACGACCGCCCGCCGAGCACCGCCTTGGCGGAGTACAGCATCGTGCCCGCGACCTGGCTGAACTCCACCTTCGGCGGCATCACCAGCTCGGTGCGGTTGACCTTCACGTCGAGCAGCGCCGGCCCGGGATGCGCGAGGAAGGCGCGCACGGCATCGGGCAACTGCTCGGCGCGCTCCACCTTCTGCCCGTAGAAGCCGATCACCTCCGCCAGCCGCGCGAAGTCGGGGTTCAGCAGGTCGGTGTAGTTGTCGAGCAGCCCTTCCACCTTCTGCTCGAGCTCCACGAAGTTCAGGCTCGCGTTGTTGTAGACCACGACCTTGATCGGCAGCTTCTCCTGCACGGCCGTCATCAGGTCGCCCAGCAGCATCGCGATGCCGCCGTCGCCCGACAGCGAGATCACCTGCCGGCCCGGGAAGGCTTTCTGCGCGCCCAGCGCCTGCGGCATGGCGTTGGCCATGGTCCCGTGCAGCAGGCTCACGAGCGTGCGGCGGCGCCCGTTCATCGTCAGGTGGCGCAGCGACCACACCATCGGGCTGCCGCCATCGGCCGTGAAGACGGCATCGTCGGCCGCCAGTTCGTCGATCACGCGCGTGAGGTGCTGCGGATGGATCAGCCCCGCCTTGCCGGGCCGCTCGTCGCGGCGCAGCGTCTCCAGCGAAGCCTTGCGATGGCGCAGGCAGTCGTCGAGAAAGCTTCGGTCGGCGCGCTCCTCGAGCAGGGGAATCAGCGCCTCGACCGTGTGCGCGATGTCGCCCACCAGCCCCAGCGCCACCGGATGGCGGCGCCCGAGATGGCTGCCGTCGACGTCGATCTGCAGGATGGTCGCCTTGGCCGGATAGAACTGGCTCCACGCGAAGTCGGCGCCCAGCAGCAGCAGCGTGTCGCACTCCTGCAGCGCGCGGTAGCCCGACTCCACGCCGAAGATGCCGGTCATGCCCATGTTGAAGGGGTTGTCGTACTCCACGAAATCCTTGGCGCGCGAGGTGTGGGCGATCGGCGCCTTCAGGCACTGGCCGAGCGCCAGCAGCATCTCGTGCGCGCCCTCGCAGCCATGGCCCGCATAGATCGCGATCTTCTTTCCCTTGCCGAGCAGGGCCGCCAGCTGCGCGAGTTCGGCATCGTTGGGCCGGATCACCGGCGCGGCGCGGTGCACCGAGAAGCCCAGGCCTTCCTTCACCTCGGTCTGCGCGATGTCGCTCGGCAAAATGACGACGGCCACGCCGCGCCGCGACAGCGCCGCCTGCGCCGCGAGCGCCACCACGCGTTGCGCCTGTTCGGCCGACTGCACCTGTTCGCAGAAGACGCTGCAGCCCGCATAGAGCGACTTGAAGTCCACCTCCTGCGGAAACTCCATGCCGAGCTCGGCCGTCACGATCTGGCTCGCGATCAGCACCACGGGCGCGCGGTTGCGGTTCGCCTCGAAGACGCCGTTGATGAAGTGCAGCCCGCCCGGCCCGCACGAGCCCGCGCAGAGGCTCAACTCGCCCGTCAGGTACGACTCCGCGCCGGCGGCGAAAGCGGCCGCTTCCTCGTGGCGCACATGCACCCATTCGATCTCGCTGCGGCGGATCGCGTCGGTCACGTGGTTCAGCGTGTCGCCGACGATCCCGTAGCAACGTCTGGCGCCGGCCTTCTGCAGGGTTTCGATGACGAGGTCGGCGACTTTCTTGTGGGCCATGCGGGGCTTCCTTTGCGACAAAGAAAAGAGGCTACGCATGCGCCCCGCGCGGCCCGTGGGCAGCCGTCGGAATCGTGGGTAGGATTTCGCCGCACAGGCAGAATGCGCCAAACATCCCGCAAAAGCCCGACGGCGGCAACCACCCGCCCCGTCGCGAGACAACCCACCCGATGCAATCGACCGGAACCCTGCGCGGCATCGCCGCGATGCTGCTGGCCTGCGCCTTCTTCGCCTGCATGGACGCGCTGCTCAAGACCCTGGCCGCGCACTATCCGCCGGCGCAGGTGATGGCACTGCGCGGCCTCACCGCCCTGCCCCTGGTCTGCCTCTATGTCGCCTGGCGCCGCGAGGCGGCCGGCGTCTTCAACCGCCGGTTGCGCTGGCGGCTGCACCTGCTGCGCGCCGTGCTGAACATGGCGATGCTCGTGCTCTTCGTCCATGGCCTCAAGACCCTGGGGCTGGCCGAGGCCTACACGCTCACCTTCATCGCGCCGCTGCTGATGGTGCTGATCGCCGTGCCGATGCTCGGCGAGTCGATCCACGCGCGGCACTGGGTCGCCATCGGGCTGGGCTTCGCGGGCGTGGTGATCGCGCTGCGGCCCGAGCAGGGCGCCTTCCTCTCGGCGGGCGCCATCGCGATCCTGGTGGCCGCGGTCTGCTATGCGCTGTCGAACATGCTGGGCCGGCTCATCAGCCGCACCGAGCCGAGCGCCGCGCTGGTGTTCTGGACCACCGTCGGCATGGCCCTGGGCGGCAGCCTGCTGGCGGCGCCGCAATGGGTGCCGGTCCGCGCCGAGCACGCATGGATGCTCGCGGGGCTGGCCCTCAGCGGCTTCCTCGGGCAACTGGCGATCGCCGAGGCGTTCCGCCATGGCCAGGCCGCCGCCATCGCGCCCTTCGAGTACAGCGCGCTGGCCTGGGCCATCCTGCTCGACTGGCTGTTCTGGCAGGCCGTGCCCGATGCCTGGACCCTGGGTGGTGGCGCGCTGATCGTCGCGAGCGGCCTGTGGCTGGCGCGCAGCGAAGCATCGCGATCGGCCCGGAACAAGCAGCAGCCGGCCGCCTCCGCGACTCGCCCCTCGTCATGAGCGCGCCGGCAGCGCGGCGCTCGCAACCCCCTCGGCACGGTGCCCGGCGATCCGGCGACCGGCCATGTGCGAGGTGAAGATCGCCAGCATGAAGACGCCCACGCTCAGCAGGCTCAGGTAGTGGGCGCCGAGCAGATGGATGCCCACGGCGCCCAGGATGCCGGCCGTCGTCACTCCGAGGTAGGTCGCCGCGGTATTGAGGCCGAGCAGCACCGGCGCGATGGGCGGCGCGATATTGACCAGCCGATACTGCTGCGGCCCCTGGATGCCCCACCCTGTCGCTCCCCAGATCGCGACGGCCACGACGGCGGGCCATAGCGAGGCGCTGGTCCAGGGCAGGAAGGCCATGTCCACCGCCTGGGCCGCCAGCACCACGAACATGACCTTCGTCGGGCTCGTCCTGTCGAGCACGCGCGCCAGCGCGATGTTGGTGAGCGTTCCGCTGGCGCCCCAGACCACCAGCAGCGCACCGAACACCAGCGCGTTGACCAGCACGCGATCGAACACGACCGAGAAGTAGACGTAGACCAGGAAATTGCCCGCCATGCCCAGGTAGGTGGTCAGCAGGGTCCAGCCGATGCGCGAATCCTTCAGCGGCGCCAGGCGCGTCCTGAGGCCGATCCTCGGCGTCAGCGGCACCTGCCTGAGCAGCACCAGGATGCCGAGGCCCGCCGCCAGCCCCACGGCCGAGACGAAGTACATCGTCCAGCGCCAGTCGCCGAGTCCTCCGAGCACCGTGCCGATCGGCGAGCCCAGTGCCGTGGCCGCCGTCAGCCCCGCGACGATCACGGCGATCGCCTGGCCGCGGCGGTTCGGCTCCACGATGCTCGCGCCCGTCCCGGTCGCGGTCGGGGAGTACATGGCCGCGCCCAGTCCGGCGAACACGCGCGACACCAGCGCGACCGCGAAGCTGGGCGCGAGCGCCGTGGCGAGGTTCGCGAGCACGAAGATGCCGAGTCCCGCCAGCATCAGCTGCTTGCGCGGGACGTTGCCCGCGACGGCGGCGATCGTCGGTGCCAGCAGCGCATAGGCGATCGCATAGAGCGTCGTCAACTGGCCGGCCACTGCGATGTCGACGTCGAAGCTGTGCGCCAGCTGCGGCAGGATGCCGGCCATCACGAAGGTGTCCGTGCCGAGCGCGAACATCCCGAGGGCCAGCACCAGCAATCGCTTGTCCATGGCTTTTCCTTCAGCGCGATGCAACGAAGAGCCGTTGCACCTCGGCGAACGGCTTCGCGTCGGCCGAGAGCGGATCGGAGTGGCCGGTCTCGAGGAAGCCCCGGGCGGCGCGCTCGGCCTGCCCCCACACCAGCTGCGGGATCGCGGAGCCCGCGCTGAGGCGCCGCACGCCGAGCTTGGAGAGCGCCGCCGCACCGGGCAGGCCACCCCAGGCCATGACGTTCAGCGGCAGCCGCGTGGCGAGGGCGACGTCCTCGATCTCCGTCGGCTCGCGCAGGCCCGGCACGAACAGGCCGTCGGCGCCCGCGGCCGAGTACAGCGTCGCGCGCCGGATCGTCTCCTCCACGCGCTCCGAGGGCTCCGCGAGCCCGGCAAGGACGACGTCGGTGCGCGCGTTCACGAACAGGTCGGCGTTCGTCCGGTGCAGGAAGGCCCGGATCGCCTCGATCTTGGCCGCCAGCATCGCCGGGGCGTCCCGTCCGTCCTCGATGTTGATGCCCATCACGCCGAGGTCGAGCAGCCGCTGCACGAGTTCGACGACGGCCTGCGGGTCGTCCGAATAGCCGTTCTCGATGTCGACCGACAGCGGCACCGTGAGCACCCTGGCGATCCTCGCGACCGCACCGACGGCTTCGTCGACCGGCAGCGCCCGGCCGTCCGCATGGCCCAGCGACCAGGCGAGCCCCGCGCTGGTGGTGGCGATGGCCGCGGCACCGGCGTGCTCGAACAGCCGGGCCGAAGCCGCGTCCCAGGCATTGGGCAACACCAGCGGCGTGGCGGCGCGGTGAAGCTGGCGGAAATGCGCGACCGTGTTTCTCGCCGGGTCGAGGTGGGTGGAAGTCAATGCGTGCTCCTGGAGTGGGGCCCCTCGCGGGGTGACAGGCGTTGATCTTCAGTCTAAAATTCGATGGCGTTAAGGTCAGGTTTCCGTCTTTTTGCGCCATGGGTTCGCCCTGTGCGCACCATGGAACGAGGTGTCGGATGATTCGTGTCGGCGTGGTGATCTATCCCGGTTTTCAGCTGCTCACCCTGGCGGTGGTCTCGGTGTTCGAGTACGCCAACATGTCGCTGGCCGAGCCGCTGTATGTCCACACCCTGCTGTCCGAGCACGGCGGGCCCGTCCGCTCCTCGTGCGGCGTGGAGGTCGGCACGGTGCCGTTCGGCAACGCGCGCTACGACACCGTGCTGGTGGTCGGCGATACCGTCGTGACCGAGGGCTCCCCCGCCATGCTGGCCTTCCTGCGCAAATCGGCGCGCCGCGCGCGGCGCATGGGCGCGGCCTGCACCGGCGCCTTCAACCTCGCGCAGGCCGGGCTGCTCGACGGCAAGCGCGCGACCACGCACTGGGCCCACGTGGTCAAGATGCGGCGCCATCACCCGGAGGTGCTGCTCGAGGAGGACAGCATCTTCGTGCAGGACGGCAGTGTCTGGACCTCGGCCGGCGCCACCGCCTGCATCGACCTCGGCCTGGCCCTCGTCGAGGAGGACTGCGGTGCCGACGTCGCCAAGCTGGTGGCGAAGCGCATGGTCGTGTACCACCGGCGCACCGGCGGCCAGTCGCAGCATTCCGCGCTGCTCGAGCTGCGCCCGCGCACCGACCGCATCCAGAAGGCGCTCACCTATGCGAAGAGCCATCTGACGAACGAGCTCTCGCTCGAGGAGCTCGCCGAGGCCGCCAGCCTCAGCCCGCGCCAGTTCGGCCGCGTGTTCAGGGAGGAGACCGGCCAGACGCCCGCCAAGGCGATCGAGCGGCTGCGCACCGAGACCGCGCGGCTGATGATCGAGTCGCAGCTGCTGCCGATCGAGACCGTGGCGCGCGACACCGGCTTCGGCGATCCCGACCGCATGCGCCGGGCCTTCCTGCGGGCCTATGGGCAGCCGCCGCAGGTCATTCGCCGGGCCAATCGCTCCGAGGCGCGGCGCGCCTGAAGGATCCGGGGCGCGCGTCCCGCAGGCGCGCGTCCGACAACGCAATCGCCGCGCACCGACACCGCGCGCCGGTTCGGCTGCACAAGCTGCGGCGCTTCAATGTCCAGGAGCAGCAGCATGCAACGTTTCATCGATCGCGTCGTCATCGTCACGGGCGCCGGTTCCGGCATCGGCGAGGCCACGGCCCGCCGTTTCTCGCAGGAGGGCGCCAGCGTCGTGCTCGCGGGCGACACCAGGGCCAAGCTCGAGCGCGTCGCCGCCGACCTGCCGCCCGAACGCACGCTGGTCAAGCTCACCGACGTGTCGAACTACAAGCAGGTGCAGGCGCTGGTGGCCGCCACCATCAAGCGCTTCGGCGCGCTGCACGTGCTGTTCAACAACGCGGGCATCGCGGTCGAAGGCAGCGTGACCGAGGCGCCTTTCGACGGCTGGGCCAGGACCATGGCGACCAATGTCGGCGGCGTGTTCCATGGCTGCCGCGCGGCCATGCCGCATCTGATCGCGAGCCGCGGCTGCATCGTCAACACCGGCTCGGTCTCGGGGCTCGGCGGCGATTGGGCGCTCGGCTTCTACAACGCCTCGAAGGGCGCGATCGTCAACTTCACCAAGGCCCTCGCGCTCGACCACGGCAAGGACGGCGTGCGCGTCAACGCGGTCTGCCCGAGCCTGACGTTCACGCCGATGACCGAGGACATGAAGGGCGACCGCAAGCTGATGGCGAAATTCCGCGAGCGCATTCCGCTGGGGCGCGGGGCCGAGCCTTCGGAGATCGCGGCGGTCGTGGCCTTCCTGGCCAGCGACGACGCGAGCTTCGTCTCGGGGGTGGCACTGCCGGTGGACGGCGGGCTCATGGCCTCGAACGGGCAGCCCAACATGGCCTGAAGCGGCGCGGCTCGCGGGATGCGTCATTCCTGCGTGGCGATGCGCTGCAGGCCTACGCGATGCGGGCACCCCCGAACCGAGTGTCATGGCTCCCACGAAACCCAACCAGGAGCCCCACATGACCACCAAACGCGCCGAACCCGATGCCTGCAGCCTGCTCGATACCGACCACAAGAACGTGAAGAAGCTGTTCACGGCCTACGACGAACTCGTCGGCTCGAAGGCCGCGAGCGCGACCGCGAAGAAGCGCCAGCTGGCGCAGCAGATCTGCGCCGAACTCACGGTGCACACCCAGATCGAGGAAGAGATCTTCTACCCGGCGGTGCGCGAAGCGATCAAGGAAACCGACCTGCTCGACGAGGCCGAGGTCGAGCACGCCAGCGCCAAGGACCTGATCGCCCAGATCCAGGACGCCGAGGAGATCGACGAGATGTTCGATGCCAAGGTCAAGGTGCTGGGCGAATACATCGACCACCACGTCAAGGAAGAGCGCAACGAGATGTTCCCCAAGGCACGCGCTGCCAAGGGCCTGGACCTCGTGACGATGCGCGAGCTGATGGCGGCGCGCAAGGAAGAGCTGATGGCCGAGCTCACGGCGGCGGCTTGATTCATCGCGCCCCGTATCGAGCCCGCCGCGTGCGGGCCTAATCCGCGCGCTCGGCCTTCGAGAGAGCCGCCCTGCCCTCCGGCGTCACCCGAAAGATGATCGAGGGGCCCTGGGTCAATGGAACGCCCGGCGGCGGAAGCCGGGCCTCGATCAGGCCCGCGGCCTCGAGAACGATGGCGTTGCGGATGTCGGCCTCTTCATGAAGCGCGAGCGGAAACTGCGAATCCTTGATGCGGCGTAGAAAATCCATCGGCATGGGTGACCTCCGACGGGCGCGGATGATAGCCAAGACCGCGGGGGTTGCGCCATGTCATTTCACTACCGAATGCCCGGGAATGGGTTCCGCGCCCGCTCCGGCCTTGCGCCCCCGGCTCGACCGCGCGGGCCGACGACTGGGCATTTCCCCGAGGATGCCCGGCTGCTGACGCTGTGCGCGCGTCAACGCCGAGAGCCCTTCGGCGGTCACTTCGAGCACGATGGCGCGCGGAATGTAGAACTCGCCCGTGCGCTCCCGCAGTGGCCGATCGAAGGTCGCGCGCACGAGGCCCGCGGCCTCCAGCGAGAGCAGCTGTTCGATCTCGTCGCGCGAGGTGGACTCGGCCGGCAGCCGCCGCTGCCAGAAGGTGGCCAGCAGCTTCATGCTGACGAGCACCCGCTGCTGCCGTTCGCTGAGCATCTTCGAACGCATTCCTGCCACCTCCCGGTCGAAACCGAATCCTTGCCCCCTGCACCGGTTTATCGGCCACGGACCGCGCGGCAGGCGTAGGCGCGTTTCCGGTTCCCGCGACGTCCAGGCGCCCTGCGCATTCCGAGGCCGTCGGTGCGCCACGACGAGCTGGCGCGGCGGGCACCTACACGGCGCCCCGGGTCCGAGCCCCACCGTGAGGCATCGATCAGTCAACCAACCCACCCAGGAGCTACACCATGACCACCGCATCCATCACCAGCGACGAAGTCCTGTCGATCCTCAACGACCTGCTCGAGAACTCGCGCGACGGCGAATACGGATTCCGCGCCTGCGCCGACGAAGTCGAAGACACGCAGGTCAAGCAGGTCTTCGAGAACCGCGCGGTCCAATGCGCCGCGGCCGCCGAAGAGTTGGCCACCCTGATCCGCGCGCTCGGCGGCAAGGCGGACCAGGGCGGCAGCGTCAGCGGCGCGTTGCATCGCGGCTGGGTCCATGTGAAGGGCACGCTGGGTGCGGACAGCGCCCTGTCGATGCTCGAGGAGTGCGAACGCGGCGAAGATTCGGCCGTCGCGCGCTACCGCAAGGCGCTGAAGAACGACCTGCCCGCCGAAGTGCTCGCCGTCGTGCAGCGGCAGGCCGACGGTGCGCAGCGCAACCACGACCAGATCCGCGACCTGCGCGACCAGTACAAGGCCAAGGGCTGAGCATGACCACGCGCAAGCCCATGTCGCCCGTGAACATCGAGCAGAACCGCGAGATCGGCATCGACACGCCGCTGGACGGCAGCCGCATGGGCCGCGAGGCCGGCAAGCCCTCGGGCGATCCGGGCGAGCGCGGCCACGATGCGCCCCCGCCCGGCACCGAGGGCGCCAAGCCGCCCGCACAGACACGGCGCAACGGCGAGAAGGCCTAGCCGGCCGGCGGGCGCCTTGTCGCTGCTCATCGAGTCAATCCCTCAGGAGGTCCCATGACAGACGATCCCAAGAAGACCGCGCTCGATCGCAAGCTCATCGCGCTGCACGAACCCCATGAAGTCCGTTCGTGGACCCAGAGCCTGGGCTGCACCGAGACCCAGCTTCGCGACGCGGTGAAGGCCGTCGGCAATTCGGCCGAAGAGGTCCGCCAGTACCTGGCCGAGAAACTCAAATGAAGCGGCTTCGGCGGCACGAGGACCTCGCGCGACAGCCCCATCCCGGTCCCGGCCAGCGCTCGACGCAGTGAACGACGCGGCGAGCTTCGAGCGCTACGAACATCCGGCCGGCGGCTGGGGTTCGTTGAAGGCGGTGGGCAGCATCCTGCTGCGCGAGCACATCCCCATCCTGGGCGCGCGGGCCCTGCTCCAGCAGAACAAGCCCGATGGCTTCGCCTGCGTGAGCTGTGCCTGGGCCAAGCCCGGCCATCCGCGCACGGCCGAGTTCTGCGAGAACGGCGCCAAGGCCACGGCCTGGGAGCTCACGGCCAAGCGCATGCCGCCGGCCTTCTTCGAACAGCACACGGTCACGCAACTGCTCGGCTGGAGCGACCACGAACTCGAAGCCGGCGGCCGTCTCACGCGGCCGATGCGCTGGGACGCTGCGAGCGACCGCTACCTCGAAATCTCATGGGATGACGCCTTCGCGGAGATCGGCGCCGAGCTGCGCGCGCTGCGCCACGAGGATCCGGCCTCGGTGGTGTTCTATGCCTCGGGCCGCGCCTCGCTCGAGACCAGCTATCTCTACCAGCTGCTGGCGCGCCTGTACGGCAACAACAACCTGCCCGACAGCTCGAACATGTGCCACGAGACCACCTCGGTGGCGCTGCCCGAGACCATCGGCGTGCCCGTGGGCACGGTGCGGCTCGACGACTTCGAACAGTGCGACGCGATCTTCATCTTCGGCCACAACACCGGCGTGAGCAGCCCGCGCATGCTGCACCAGCTGCAGGAGGCGCGCCAGCGCGGCGCGAAGATCGTCACCTTCAATCCGCTGCGCGAACCCGGGCTGGTGCACTTCGCGAACCCGCAGTCGCCGGTGCAGATGCTCACGCCCGCCGAGACGCAGCTCAGCACCCAGTATCTGCAGGTGCGCAACGGCGGCGACCTCGCGGCGCTCGCGGGCCTGTGCAAGGCGCTGGTGGTGGCCGACGACGCGGCGCTCGCGGCCGGCGCACCTCGCGTGCTCGATGCCGGCTTTCTCGCCGCGCACACCGAGGGCTTCGAGGATTTCGCCACCTGGCTGCGCGAGGTCTCGTGGACCACCATCGCCGTGGAATCGGGCCTGACGCGCGAGGCGCTCGAACAGGCGGCCGCCACCTTCGCCGAGTCGCGCGCCGTGATCGGCATCTACGGCATGGGCCTGACCCAGCATGTGGAGGGCGTCGCGAACGTGCAGATGGTGTCGAACCTGCTGCTGCTCGGCGGCCATATCGGCCGCCCTGGCGCGGGCATCTGCCCGGTGCGCGGCCATTCGAACGTGCAGGGCCAGCGCGCCGTGGGCATCACCGAGAAACCCGAGCTCGCGCCACTCGACGCGATGGCGAAGCTCTACCGCTTCGAGCCGCCGCGCGAGAAGGGCCTCAACACGGTGGAGGCCTGCCGCGGCGTGCTCGACGGCTCGGTGCGCGCCTTCGTCGCGCTCGGCGGCAACTTCACGCGGGCCGTGCCCGACACCGACCGCATCGAGCCTGCATGGAAGAAGCTGCGGCTCACCGTCAACATCGCCACCAAGCTCAACCGCAGCCATCTGGTGCATGGCGAGGTGTCGTACCTGCTGCCCTGCCTGGGCCGCATCGAGATCGACCGCCAGGCCGGCGGCGAGCAATCGGTGTCGGTCGAGGACTCGACCGGCGTGATGCATGCGTCGCGCGGCGTGGCCGAGCCCGCCGCCCACACGCTGCGCTCCGAGGTCGCGATCGTCGCGGGCATCGCGCTCGCCACCTTGCCGCCGAACCCGGCCGTGCCCTGGGAGGCCTGGGCCGAAAACTATGCGCGCATCCGCGAGCACATCGCGCAGGTGCTGCCCGAGGTGTTCCATGACTTCAATGCGCGGCTCGAAGATCCGGCGGGCTTTCCTCGGCCGCTGCCCGCGCGCGAGCGCGTGTGGAAGACGAAGAACGGCAAGGCCAACTTCAAGGGCTACGGCCTGTTGCGCGAGGGCGCGGCGCCATCGCAGCAGGTGCTGCGGCTCATGACCTTGCGCAGCGACGACCAGTTCAACACCTCCATCTACAGCCTCGACGACCGCTTCCGCGGCATCCACGGCACGCGCCGCGTGCTGCTGATGAATGCGCGCGACATGGCGCGGCTGGCGCTGGCCGAGGGCGACATGGTCGATGTGAACGCCGAAGGGTTCGAGGACGCCGAGCGCCGGGTGACGGGCCTGCGCGTCACGCCCTACGACCTGCCCGAGGGCTGCGTGGGCGGCTACTACCCGGAGTGCAATCCGCTGATTCCGCTCGAGCACTTCGCGCGCCAGAGCATGGTGCCCGCGGCGAAGGCGATTCCCGTGCACGTGGCGCGCAGCCCGGTCGCCTGAACGGGCGCCGGGCCGCCGCGTCCGGCGGCACCGTCAGTCCTTGCCGGTGGCGTCGGTGCGCTCCGCATTGGTGGTGCTGCGCGAACCCTTGAGGTGGAGTTCGATGTCCGAGGCATTCGGGCCGACGGCACGAATGGCCTCCTCGACCTGCTCGACGGTGGCGTCCAGCTTGCGGGCGAGTTGCGCGACGTCCGCGGCGGACTTGGCATCGATCTTCGGCGAGGCATCGTTGTGAAGGGTCATGAAAGTGCTCCGGAAATCGGGTTGTGAACAAAGGCGCGGGCCAGCGCCGCAAAGCTGAGACGGTCGCCACGACCGCGCGGCCGCCGGTCTTCAGGACCCGGATCGGGCCTTCACCTCGGCCTCCGCGTCCAGCCAGTCCTGCTCGGCGTTGCCCTCGGTCTTTCCGCGGCGCTCGTAAGCGGCATAGGCGGCTTCGCGGATCGCCTGTTCCCGGTCGGTCTCGCCGGTTTCCTTCGGCGCGGCCGCCGCGGCGTCGTCCAGGCCTTCGGTGAGCGAATCGACCGGTGGGTTCGCGCCACCCGCCGGCGCGACCAGGGGCTGGTCGCCGCCATTCTTCGAACTTGCCATCTGAGGCTCCTTGCAGTGTTGGGTTCGATGGACGGTAAGCCGGCCAGCCGGCGGCTCCGTCTCTTCTTTGCGAACAATCTCGTAGGAGCAGGTCGCCCCGCGCCGACATGCCGTCGGCGGCGCGCGCGCCGCGGGCGCAGGCGCACTCCTGCAAGAGGATGCGCGCGAGGATGTCGCGTGCAGGCCGCCTGCGCACGCACGCTGCGACGGATCGCAGGAGATCGCAGGAGCACTTGCCCATATGTCAGACATCCAGCCTTTCCCACGCCCCCACCCTCGAGAGGACGACGATGGCCCCGTGGGCGGCATGCCCAACACCGCCACCGTCGCCTATGCCGGCAAGTCGCTCTGGCTCGCGCGCTTCGATCGCTTCGCCAGCCGCGTCACGCGCTGGGCCGGAACCCCGACCGCCTTCTGCGTTGCCTTGATGGCGGTGGCGGCCTGGGCGCTGTGCGGGCCGCTGTTCAAGTTCTCGGAGAACTGGCAGCTGGTGATCAACACCGGCACGACGATCGTGACCTTCCTCATGGTGTTCCTGATCCAGCAGAGCCAGAACAAGGACAGCGTGGCCGTGCACCTCAAGCTCGACGAACTGCTCGCCACCAGCCAGCGCGCGAGCAATCGCATGATCGGCATCGAGGCGCTGGACGAGCAGGAGCTGCAGCGCGTGGCCGCCTTCTATGCCCGTCTCGCGGAACGCGCCAAGGCCGGCAACCTGACGTCCGAGGCCGCGCAGAAGGTGGCGATGGGCAGGGACATGGCCAAGTGCGCGGAACGGTCGGAGTCCGCGGCGCGCTCCTGAGAACTTCCCCCCTTTCTTCCCTTGACATGCACGGAGAACCCGCCATGACCGATCCCCGCGAAGCAGGCCCCAGGCCGCCCTTCTCGACCTCCCAGCAGCAACCGCCCGGTCTCGAATCCGAGATGTCGCCGCGCCCCGACTTCGGCGAGAGCTCGTACGTGGGCGCCGGCAAGCTGCTCGGCAAGGCCGCCCTGATCACCGGCGGCGACAGCGGCATCGGCCGCGCCGTCGCGCTGGCCTTCGCGCGCGAAGGCGCGGACGTGGTGATCTCGTACCTGGCCGAAGAGGAGTCCGATGCGCAGCTCACCCGCGGCCTGGTCGAGGGCGCCGGGCGCCGTTGCGTGCTCGCGCCCGGCGACATCCGCGAGGAGGCGCAGTGCCAGGCCCTCGTGGCCACCACGCTCGAGCACTTCGGGCGCATCGACGTGCTGGTGAACAACGCCGCCTTCCAGATGTCGCACAAGTCGCTCGAGCAGATCAGCGCCGAGGAGTTCGACCGCACCTTCCGCACCAACGTCTACGCGAACTTCTACCTCTGCAAGGCCGCGGTGCCGCATATGAAGCCCGGCAGCTCGATCATCAGCACCGCCTCGGTCAATGCCGACAAGCCCAACGCCACGCTGGTGGCCTACGCCGCGACCAAGGGCGCGATCCAGAACCTCTCGGGCGGCATGGCGCAGCTGCTCGCCGACAAGGGCATCCGCGTGAACTGCGTGGCGCCGGGGCCGTTCTGGACGCCGCTGATCCCCTCCACCCTGCCGGCCGGCAATGTCAGGGAGTTCGGCACGCAGACGCCGATGAAGCGCCCGGGCCAGCCGCGCGAGCTGCAGGCGGTCTACGTGCTGCTGGCCTCCGACGAGGGCAGCTACATCTCGGGCGCGACGATTCCCGTGACCGGCGGCGTGCCCTTCCTCTGAAGCCTAGGCCGCGCAGCGCGCGAGCGGCAGATGCAGCAGCGCCTGGCGCAGCGTGGTGTCGACCCGCCGCAGCGACAGGCCGTGGCGCACCGCGACCTCCTCGCGCGTGAGCTCGTGCACCCGCAGCGCCACCAGGATGTGCTGGTGACGCAGCGGCAGCACCCGCATCGCGCGCTCCACGGCCTGGAGATCGGAGCGCGCCTCGGCGATCAGCTCCGGCCCGGGCGCCTGGTCCGCCAAGTGCTCTAGCGTTTCCTGCGCGCCATCCGCCGACTGCCACGGCCGCTCCGCGCGCAGCCGGTCCATGGCCGCGTTGCAGGCGACGCGGTAGACATAGGCCAGCGGGCTTTGCACGCCCGCGAAGGCCGTGCCGGCCAACCGCAGCCAGGCGTCGTGCAGGCTCTCGCTGGCCGCGTCGGCACTGCCCAGGTGGCGCGCGAGCCGGCGGTGCAGCTGCGCGTAGTTCGCCACCAGCAACGCCTGGAAGTCCGGCGACGGCGCACGGTCGATCCCTGCGGCATCGCCGCAGGACACGGACATCGGCGAGTTCATGGCGGGTGGCCGGGCTAGCGTCCGCGCGGCAGGCCGCGGCGTTCGTTCTCGGTCAGCCGCGCGATCTGCGCGTCGGTCAGCGCGCCATGCCCCAGCATCTGGATGAAGCCCGAGGGGTCGTAGCTGGCCTGCTCCGCCGGCTTGCGCGGCACCGGCCCGCCGCCCTCCCCGCCCGGCGTGCCGCCTCCACCGCC
>NZ_JBZAYE010000122.1:0-15935 GCF_058244205.1 Variovorax sp. 20P10.2.4 | reverse complement strand
CGGCGCCGACGGCACGGGCGCGCTCTACTGGATCGCAATCCCCAAGGACTGGAACCGCGGCGTGCTCGTGATGCACGCGCACGGCGGCCCTGAAACCGGCCCCCCCAAGCTCGAGCGCAGCGAGGAGGACCTCAAGCGCTGGGCCGTCACCGTGAAAGCCGGCTATGCCTGGGCCGGTTCCACCTACCGGCGCGGTGGCTATGGCGTGACCATGGCGGCCGAAGACACCGAGCGCCTGCGCCAGCTCTTCGTGCGCCATTTCGGCGAGCCGCGCCGCACCCTGCTGCACGGCCAGAGCTATGGCGCGGGCGTGGCGGCGAAGGCGGCCGAGCTCTATGCGCCGGCCGGCGGCGCCAAGGGCCCCTACGACGGCCTGCTGCTGACCAGCGGCGTGCTCGGCGGCGGCAACAGCGCCTACGACTTCCGGCTCGACCTGCGCGTGGTCTACCAGTACGTCTGCCGCAACCATCCCAAGCCCGACGAGCCGCAGTACCCGCTGTGGCAGGGCCTGCCGCTCGATGCGAAGCTCACGCGCAAGGAACTGGCCGACCGCGTGCGCGACTGCACCGGCGTGGGCCTGCCCGCGGCGCAGCGCACGCCCGAGCAGGCCGCGCGGCTCAAGACCATTCTCACGGCGGTGAAGATCCCCGAGCGCTCGCTGGTCGGCCACCTGAACTGGGCCACCTGGCTGTTCCAGGACCTGACGCAGCTGCGGCTGCAGGGCCGCAATCCCTTCGGCAATGTCGGCGTGAGCTACGCCGCGGCGCCGGCCGAGGCGGCCGCGCTCAATGCCGGCGTGCTGCGCTACGCGGCCGATCCGCAGGCCAAGGGCGCGCTCGCGGCCGACAGCCAGCCCACGGGCCGCACCGCGCTGCCCACCGTGGGGCTGCATGCCATCGACGACCCGACCGCCTTCGTCGAACTCGAGAACGCCTACCGCCGCATTCGCGACGCGGCCGGCACCGGCGAGCTGCTGGTGCAGAGCTTCAGCGACGAGCGCGAGCACAGCTACCTCAGCGATTCGGAATACCCGGCGCTGTTCGCCGCGCTGCTCGACTGGATCGACAAGGGCGAGAAGCCCACGCCCGCGGGCCTCGCGCAGCGCTGCGCCGCGCTGATGCCGCGCTACGACACCGACGGCAAGAACGGCTGCCACATCCAGCCGGCCTGGCAGCCGCCGCCGCTCGAGCAGCGCGTGCCGGCGCGCGCGCCCTGACCCTCTTTTCGCATTCGACCTTTCAATACCCGGAGACTCCATGACCCAGCGTTCCGCTTTCGCCTTCGCCCTCGCCACGGTGGCCGCCGCCTGCGCCTTCACCGTGCAGGCGCAGGACTTCCCGGCGGGCAAGCCCGTCACCATCGTCGTGCCCTTCGCCGCCGGCGGCCCCACCGACCGCGTCGCGCGCGACCTCGCCGAGGCGCTGCGCAAGCCGCTGGGCGGTGCCAGCGTGATCATCGACAACGTGCCCGGCGCGGGCAGCTCGATCGGCGCGGCCAAGGTGGCGCGCGCGGCACCCGATGGCTACACGCTGCTGCTCAACCACATCGCCATGGCCACCGTGCCGACGCTGGTGCGCAACGTGCCGTTCAAGGTCGAGACCGATTTCGAATACCTGGGCATCGTCAACGACGTGCCGATGACCCTGATCGCCAAGCCCAGCCTGCCGGCCAACAACTACGCCGAGCTGTCCTCGTGGGTGACGGCCAACAAGGGCAAGATCAACATCGGCAATGCCGGCGTGGGCTCGGCCTCGCACCTGTGCGGCCTGCTCTACCAGAGCGCCACCAAGACCGAGATGACGCCCGTGCCCTACAAGGGCACCGCGCCCGCCATCACCGACCTGATCGGCGGCCAGATCGACCTGCTGTGCGACCAGACCACCAACACCTCGCCGCAGATCGAGGCGAAGAAGGTCAAGGCCTATGCCGTGACCTCGCCCAAGCGCCTGACCACGCCGCTGCTGAAGGACCTGCCGACCCTGCAGGAGGCCGGCCTCAAGGACTTCCAGGTGACGATCTGGCACGGCCTGTATGCGCCCAAGGGAACGCCGGCACCGATCCAGAAGAAGCTCAACGAAGCCCTGAAGGCCGCCCTGAAGGACGCTGACTTCATCAAGCGCGAGGAAGCGCTGGGCGCCGTGGTCGCGACCGACGGGCGCATCGAGCCCGAGGGCCACAAGAAGTTCGTGGCGGCCGAGATCGCGAAGTGGAGCCCGATCATCAAGGCCGCGGGGGTGTACGCGGACTGAGTCTGCTCATCGGGAGGCGCCGGTCAGGCACGCTGGAAGCTCCCGCACTCGGAAATCGGTCCACGGAGGCGGACATGGGTTCTTTCATCGTCCGACTCGACCATCGAGAGACCGCATCGACTTGGCGGCGGCATCAGCGAGATGCGGCCGCCTTGCGTGCGCTCAGGAAAAGACGACCCAAGGAAGATAGCTCGATGGCTCTTGCTTCCTGCAGGAACGCGTCCCTGGGAATTGCTTGAATGAGGCCCGCATTTCGAATAGGCCTCAAGAGCTTTCGTGTCGTGCTGTCTTGAATCCCCGCAGGATAGAGCATGGGGCCGTTGCGCAATGACTCGATGTACCTGATATGGACTTCTTCGAGGTGCTCGCCAGACTGCTCTTTCAGGATCTGCTTGACCTCTGGCAGCGTCGTTTCGATCGATTGGCCCGCAATGGTCAGCTTGACTTTCGCGCCGTCTAGAAGTGCGGCCAAGTGCGGTCGGACGACCAATATCGCCAGAATCGCGACGACCGGCCAACACACGACCTCCAACAGCTTCAGTATCTGATCGAAACGATCATCCGGGGTGGGGCCGTTCGAGACGCAGCTCGAGAGAGGTATCGCGATCGAGGCGATCGCTGAGCAGAGTCCGACCCAGAAGGCGATGTGCTCGATGCGAGTCCATGTGATCCCGTTGAACCACTCCCATGTGACCGGTCCGATGCGCCTGGCCAGAAAGTCTGCGCTGTCGGGACCGCTGTATTGAGTAATGCTGCTGACGATGACACCGCCGGCGAGACCAGCGAGCATGAAACTTGCCACGGCGAGCGCCATGAACCATGGGTCCGTGGCAATCAAGCCATACACGCCGATGCTTGAAGCACATCGACTCGTAGTGTCGGGTAGGGCGGTTGGTTTCAGGGTAGCGATGGCGATGTAGGCGGTGGTCAGAGATAGGTAGACGCCAATGTGGAACTTCGTGTAGTCGTAGAGGCGCTCGAGGCTCTTGGCACGGTCGGCCAGTGTCGCGGCGTATCGGGCCTTCCGTTGGTCCATCGCCAGTGCATGGTCCGCTTCCGCGTCCTTGTCCTTGTCCTTGTCAGCGGGAGACAAAGGAGGATTGGCGTGCTTCTGGGGGTCGTGTTCACTCATCTTGAAGTCTCCTACCATGCGGTAGTCTCAGCGAACGGAACCGGGGCGAGCCTTGTGAGGACATGCCGACGCATTGGCAGGGTCAACGGACCGGCATGGAGAGAAGAGCAGGTTGTTCTTCCGGCTCAGAGGCCAGCCCGATTCTTCAGAAGCGTGATTACCCGTTGATTGCCCTTGATGAATCCGCTCGGGTCGAGTTCGTACTCCTGAATATTCGTTCCCGCAACCGTGTCGCCGACGTTGCCGCCAATCACGCGCACTACATCGGGGGTGACTTCCACAACGGTGTCCGAATGGCTGTTGTAGTAGGCGTGATTTTCCGCGTAGGAGTAGGTGAAGTTTCCCGACTCTCGATTGCGTTGAATGATGTCGCCCAACTCCGGCTTTTCTTCGGTGATGCGATACCCCCAGAAGGGCTTGTCCGTTCTGCTGGTTACTCGCGCCTTGATTGCGTTGTTGACGAACACCGAGTGGCTGGCGGCAAACTGAAAGTTGGCGTAGGCGGGCCCAGCCTTACGAACGACCCACGAAATGAACGCCGCCGACCAGGGGACCTCTTCACCGTTCGGATAGCGGCTGCGCCCATCGTAGGGTTCGCCGATGGCAGCCCACATCTCGCGAACATACTTGTAGTAAGGATCGGCTTTTTCGTCGGCCCGACCTTTCTCGAAGCGCAGCCATTCGTCGATCGCCGCGCGCACGAGGGCTTCGACCTCGGGCCGCCCGGGCGCTCGCAGGTACTTGCCGAATACGACACCCGATTCGTTTCCCACAGCCACCTTGTGCCATCCGGTCTGGGAAATCTCCCCCAGATCGGCGACCGCTTCTCCTATCGTGAGATCGCGAAGGATCGGGCCATCCGGTATCGTCCTCAACCGCAAGCCTTCCGTGGAAACGAAGCGCCTGACACCTTCGACAGGCTGATCGGGTTCGACAAAGGAAGACGTTCCTCCCAAAGTGGCATCGAGTTCTGGCGCCCAGGCAACGATCCCCTTATTTGCGTCGTCCGTCTGAAAGGTGCCTAGTTCCGCACGGGAGACGCGCACCACATCCCTGTCATATTTGATGCCGGAGTCGACATGAGACAACTCGGGAAGCACTTGGCGCATCGACCATTTGTTGGAATAGAAGAAGTGCTCCGTTCCAAGAAAAAGACGGGACATCGAAAGCCACGAGATGTCTATGAGTCCCTCGCTCAAAAGCCTGGCCAGAACCGCACCACTCCCATAGGCACCAATCTTGTAGGCGCCCCCGATCGTGAGCTTGACGGAGGAGAAATAGTCGAGGATCGGGCCATCGATATCGGCTGCGGGGTAGTCCGCATCCACTGCAAAGATGATCGTGCTGCCTGCATCGCGAGGCTGGCCGATCTGCTTTGCGAAGCCCAGTGCACTTTTCGCGTTGGCCGTGCCGATCTTCTTCGAGAAATTCGATATGTCCCGACTGCTGTCCTGAAATACGGGCAATATTCCGAACCCTTCCTTGGAGATGAACCTGGCCTCTTCCGGAGTTATCGTCTTCGGACGTGCCGAGCTCGCGTAGTAGCGAATGATCGTATCGCCGCCGTTCTTTCTCAGCATCGAGAGGAAGGACTTGCCCGCCTCATTGTTCAGGCGGGTACTGACATCCACGGCCGACCAGCCGGTGGAATTCGCAAAGTCTTCCTTGTACGACATGACCTCTCCTTGGCGAGTCGGCGGACGAGTTCTTTCTGGAAGAACTCCAGAAGATGTGATTTCACAGCGGCTGGGCGGCGAAAAATCATCCTCGTTCTTCCTCCATGTCGTGCCATCCCATGGATATGGGAGTTACTGGCGGAAAGCGAAAGGAATATGGATTGCGGAAAATGCGACGTGTCAACGCGAATGTGCGATTCAGGGCGCAGGGCGGTCGATTCGATGTGGAGCACTTTTTCGGATCTTCCCGGACTCGCCGATACGGCGAGCTAGAGGTGCTGCGAGATCAGCACCGCGGCGCCCGCGAGCGAGATCGCGCCGCCGACGAGTTTTCTGAGGTTCCTGAGCGTCATGGTGGTTCTCCTGGCTGAGGCTCCATGGTGCCGTGCTTCACCCCGGCGCGGGTTTGGAAATCCTCATGCCGGGGATAGCCACGGCCAGTCGGGTCAATGGTCGTGGTGCAGATAGCTGGCCTGCCGCGGCAGCCGCAGGCTCACCAGGAAGGCGATCACCATCATCGCGCTCACGTACCAGAAGAAGGCCGACTCGTGGCCCAGCGACTTCAGGCCCAGCGCCACGTACTCGGCCGAGCCGCCGAAGATCGCGTTGGCCACCGCGTAGGCCAGGCCCACGCCGAGCGCGCGCACCTCGGGCGGGAACATCTCGGCCTTCACGATGCCGCTGATCGAGGTGTAGAAGCTCACGATGGCCAGCGCCACGATGATCAGCACGAAGGCCAGCACCGGGCTGGTGGTGTGCTGCAGCGCGGTGAGGATCGGCACGGTGACGATCGCGCCCAGGCCGCCGAACAGCAGCATGTTGTTGCGCCGGCCGATGCGGTCCGACAGCGCGCCGAACAGCGGCTGCATGCACATGTAGGCGAACAGGGCGCCGGTCATCACGTAGCTCGCGGTCTTGATCGGCAGGTGCACCGTGTTCACCAGGTACTTCTGCATGTAGGTGGTGAAGGTGTAGAAGATCAGCGAGCCGCCGGCCGTGTAGCCCAGCACGGTGAGGAAGGCCGGCGTGTGGTGCCTGAACAGGCCGGCGATGCTGCCGGCCTCCTTGTTCTTCTTCGCTTCGTCGCTCTGCGTCTCGTGCAGCGTGCGGCGCAGCAGCAGCGCGACCACCGCGGCGATGGCGCCGATCACGAACGGGATGCGCCAGCCCCAGGCCTTGAGCTCGGCCTCGCTCAGCAGCTGCTCGAGCACCACGATCACCAGCACCGCGAGCAGCTGGCCGCCGATCAGCGTGACGTACTGGAACGAGGAGAAGAAGCCGCGCTGGCCGCGCAGCGCGACCTCGCTCATGTAGGTGGCGGTGGTGCCGTATTCGCCGCCCACCGACAGGCCCTGGAACAGCCGGCACATCAACAGCAGGAACGGCGCCCAGGCGCCGATGGCCGCGTAGGTCGGCAGGCAGGCGATGACCAGCGAGCCGCCGCACATCATCGTGACCGAGATCAGCATCGAGGTCTTGCGCCCGAGCCGGTCGGCGATGCGGCCGAACAGCCAGCCGCCGATCGGCCGCATCAGGAAGCCGGCCGCGAACACGCCCGCGGTGTTGAGCAACTGCGCGGTGGGATCGGACTTGGGAAAGAAGGCCGGCGCGAAGTAGAGCGCCGAGAACGCGTAGACGTAGAAGTCGAACCACTCGACCAGGTTGCCCGAGGAGGCCGCCATGATCGCGAACACGCGGTGGCGTTTTTCTTCCGCGGTGTAGTGGGGTGGGGATGCGGAAGCCGCCGGGCTTCCGGCGAGGGGCGTGGTCGCGCTCATGGTGCCTATGGGCCACCGAACGGACCGGCGGCCGTGTTGTTGTTGCCGGACCATTCTGCGCCGCACGATGACCGGGTCGTGTCAGCCGGTGCCGCATCGGCCTATCGCCGATGGGGCCTTGCGCGCGGCCCGCGCCCCGGCACGGAGACCCGTGGCAGCCCGTTAGAACGTGCCCGGCAGCAGGATGCCCGAATCCACCGTGTTGATGTCGGTATGGCCGCAGAAGGCCATGGTCACGTCGAGTTCCTTGTGGATGATCTGCAGCGCGCGCGTCACGCCGGCCTGGCCGTAGGCGCCGAGGCCGTAGAGGAAGCTGCGGCCGATCATCGTGCCGCGGGCGCCGAGGGCACGGGCCTTGAGCACGTCCTGGCCGCTGCGGATGCCGCCGTCCATCCAGACCTCGATGTCGCGGCCCACGGCGTCGGCAATGGCCGGCAGCGCGCTGATCGAGGAGGGCGCGCCGTCGAGCTGGCGCCCGCCGTGGTTCGACACGATCAGCGCGTCGGCGCCGCTGTTCGCGGCCAGCCGCGCGTCTTCCGCGTCGAGGATGCCCTTGAGGATCAGCTTGCCGCCCCAGCGCTTCTTGATCCACTCGATGTCGCCCCAGTTCAGCGCCGGGTCGAACTGCTCGGCGGTCCACGAGGACAGCGAGGACAGGTCCTTCACGCCCTTGGCATGGCCCGCGATGTTGCGGAAGGTGCGGCGCTTGGTGCCCAGCATGCCGAGGCACCAGTGCGGCTTGGTCGCGAGATTCAGCAGGTTCTTGATGGTGGGCTTGGGCGGCGTGGTCAGGCCGTTCTTGATGTCCTTGTGGCGCTGGCCGAGGATCTGCAGGTCGAGCGTGAGCTGCAGCGCCGACACGTTGGCCGCGCGCGCGCGGTCGATCAGGCGCTCGATGAAGTCGCGGTCCTTCATCACGTAGAGCTGGAACCAGAACGGATGGCGGTCGGTGTTCTCGGCGATGTCCTCGAGCGAGCAGATGCTCATGGTCGAGAGCGTGAACGGGATGCCGAAGGCCTTGGCCGCGAGCGCGCCCAGGATCTCGCCGTCGGCGTGCTGCATGCCCGTGAGGCCCGTGGGCGCGATCGCCACCGGCATCGCCACGTCCTGCCCGATCATGGTGGTGCGGGTGGAGCGGCCCTCCATGTTGACCGCCACGCGCTGGCGCAGCTTGATCTTCTGGAAGTCGCTCTCGTTGGCGCGGTAGGTGCCCTCGGTCCACGCGCCGGAGTCGGCGTAGTCGTAGAACATCTTCGGCACGCGCCGCTTGGCGACCACCCGCAGGTCTTCGATGCAGGTGATCTTGGAAAGGTCGGGCACGGGGAGTCTCCTGTGGAACGGGGTTGTTGTCGTGGGCGGGCCTGGGGGCCGGGCCGCCGCCATTATTGGGCAGCAGCCCCTCCCGCAGCGCAACGCGCGGCGCCGTGAGTGTGGCTGCGGCGCGGCCCGGCGGGGCTGAAAAACGCTGCTCGGCGATCTGAAAAAAATTCAGGCGGCCGCTTCCCGCCTCGTCAGCCCTCGAGCGACTGCCGGGCCCAGGCCACGAAGGCCGCGCATTCGGGGCGCTCGAGCGCGCCCGGCCGCCAGCACAGGAAGTAGTGGTTGGGCGAGGGCACGCTGACCGGCGACAGCCGCACCAGCCGGCCGCCGTCGATCCAGGCGCGGCCCAGGTGCAGCCGCATCAGCGCCACGCCCAGGCCCTCGGCGGCCGCCTCGAGCAGCAGGCCCAGGTCGGTGAACTGGGCGCCGCTGGCCGGCTCGGGCAGGCCGATGCCGTGGGCCGCGAACCAGATGCGCCAGTTCTCGAGCGGGGTGCGCAGCAGCTGGGCGCGCTCCACCTCGGCCCGGGTGGCGAAACCCTCGAACGGGCCATGGCGCTTCAGGTAGGCCGGGCTGCACACGGGCGTGAGCGCATCGGCCGGGAACTGCAGGAACTCGCGCTGGCGGAACGGCCCGGCGCCGAAACGCAACTCGATGTCGGCCTCGTCGAGCGCGTTCTCGCGCATCGGCGCCGTCACCTGCATCACCAGCTCGACCTCGGGATGGGCCTCGCAGAAGCGCGCGAGCTGCGGCATCAGGATCTGGCGCGAGAAGGTGGGCGTGACGGCCACGCGCAGCCGGCGGGTGTGGGGCGCGGCCTCGCGGCCCGGCACCTGCTCGAGCGCGAAGATGGCCTCGCGCACCCGCGCCAGGTAGACGATGCCGTCGGCGCTGAGGCTGAAGTCGCTGCCCGCGAAGAAGCGCAGGCCGAGCTGCGACTCGAGCTGGCGGATGCGGTGGCTCACGGCGCTGGGCGTCACGCTGAGCTCCTCGGCCGCCAGGTTCACGCTGCGCAGGCGCGCGACGGCCTCGAAGGCGAGCAGGCCCTGGGTGGACGGGAGGCGCGTGGAAGCCATGAAGGTGTGGAGGGCAGTGCGTGGAAGGAGGTTGTACCCGAGGGCGCGGGGCGGCCCACGGTTGTCCGCAGGTGGTGCGCCGCGGGGCCCGCGGGCGTACGATGGTATCGAAGCGCCGCGGGCCCGACCGCCCCGGCGCTTCGTTTCGCCGCGCCGCAATGCAGTGCAGAGGGGACAGGTGGAAGGAACAGGGGGTCTGAGCGATCGCAGTGTGTTGCAGCGCATCCGTCACATCGAATACAACAGTACGGAGACAGACACATGGTTTGGCAACAGGTTTACAACCCGTTCGGGAACATGGTGGTATCGACGGCGCTCGCCGCGATACCGGTGGTGGTGATGCTGGTGTGCCTCGGCCTCCTGCACGTCAAGGCCCACTTCGCGGCCGGGCTCGGCCTTCTCAGCGCGCTGGCGATCGCGGTCTTCGCCTTCGGCATGCCGGCCGACATGGCGGGCAAGGCCGCCTTCCTCGGCGGCATCACCGGGCTGCTGCCGATCGGCTGGATCGTGCTCAACATCATCTTCCTGCAGCAGCTCACGCAGCAGAACGGCAGCTTCCAGGTGCTGCAGGATTCCATCGCCGGCATCACCGAGGACCGGCGGCTGCAGCTGCTTTTGATCGCCTTCGCCTTCGGCGCCTTCTTCGAGGGTGCGGCCGGCTTCGGCACGCCGGTGGCGGTCACGGCCGCCATCCTGATCGGGCTGGGCTTCTCGCCGCTCGCGGCCTCGGGTCTCTCGCTGATCGCCAACACCGCGCCGGTGGCCTTCGGCGCGCTCGGCACGCCGGTGCTCACGCTGGCCAAGGTGCACGGCTACGACCTGATGGCCGTCACCGCGATGATCGGCCGGCAGCTGCCGTTCTTCTCGGTGCTGGTGCCGTTCTGGCTGATCTGGGCCTTCGCGGGCCGCAAGGGCATGTGGGAGGTCTGGCCGGCGATCCTGGTCACCGGCGTCTCGTTCGCGATCCCGCAGTACCTGGTGTCGAACTTCATCGGCCCCGAGCTGGTGGACATCATCGCGGCCATCGTCTCGATGGTCTGCCTGGTGCTGTTCCTGCGCGTGTGGAAGCCCGCCAAGGCGTGGACCTCGGTCTCGCTCAAGGGCCACGAGGCCGACGGCGGCGAGGCCAAGCCGGTGGGTGCGCCCGCGAAGCACACCACGGCCGCGGTGGTGCGGGCCTGGACCCCGTGGCTGATCCTCACGGTGTTCGTGTTCATCTGGGGCCTGCCCTCGGTCAAGACCTGGCTCAACGGCATCTTCGCGCCCAACTTCCCGATCGAGGGACTGCACAACATGATCGAGAAGGTGGCGCCGGTGGTGCCCAAGCCGACCAAGGAAGGCGCGGTCTACCAGCTGCTGCTGCTCTCGGCCACCGGCACCGGCATCCTGGTGTCGGCGCTCGTGGGCGGGCTGGTCATGAAGTACAACCCGGTCCAGCTCGTGGCCGCCTACGGCCGCACGCTGTGGCTGGTGAAGTTCTCGCTGCTCACCATCGTGCTGATGCTCGCGCTGGGCACGCTCACGCGCTACTCGGGGCTCGACACCACCTTGGGCCTGGCCTTCGCCAACACCGGCGTGTTCTATCCCTTCTTCGGCACCCTGATGGGCTGGCTGGGCGTGGCGCTCACGGGGTCCGACACGGCCTCGAACGTGCTGTTCGGTGGCATGCAGAAGGTGGCGGCCGACCAGCTCGGGCTGAGCCCGAACCTGATGGGCGCGGCCAACAGCTCGGGCGGCGTGATGGGCAAGATGATCGATGCGCAGTCGATCGTGGTGGCCTCGACCGCCACGCGCTGGTTCAACCACGAGGGCGAGATCCTGCGCTACGTGTTCTTCCACTCGATCGCGCTGGCCTGCCTGGTCGGCATCCTCGTGACCCTGCAGGCCTATGTGTGGCCGTTCACCGCGATGGTGGTGAAGTAGGCGCCGCGGCGTCGGCCAGCGCGCGCAGCAGCCGGCGCAGGTCCTCGACCGCCTCGCGCACCAGCTCGGCGCCGCCCATCTGCGCCTTGACGATCGCGCCGTCGATGCCGATGGCGGCGGCCTGCGCGAGCGCCATGCGCTGCGGCAGCGTGGTGGGCAGCAGGTCGGCGATCACCTCGACCATCTCGCGCTTGTGATCGCGCGCGCGCTCGGCCGCGCCCTCGACGCTGCCGCCCACCTCGGCCACGGCGTTGATGAAGGCGCAGCCGCGGAACACCGGGTCGGTGAACCATTCGGCCATCACGTCGGCCAGCAGCAGCAGGGCCTGCGCGTCGCCGCTGCGCTCATGCGCGCCGCGCCGCCCCAGCGCATCGACGAACCAGGCCATCCAGCGCGCATGCCGGTGGTCGAGGAAGGCGCGCACCAGGTCGTCCTTCGAGGGGAAGTGGCGGTAGAAGGTGACCTTGGTCACGGCCGAGGCCGCGATCACGCGGTCGATGCCGGTGGCGCGGATGCCGTCGGCATAGAAGAGGTCGTGCGCCGTGAGCAGGATGCGCTCGCGCGCGGGCAGGGCGGAAAGGTCCAGGTCCATGGCGCGATTGTAGGCACTCCCGATGTCATGTAGACAGGTCTGTCTACATGTGGCACATTGCGGCCGGGCTACACCGCCTTTTCCCTTCCAACGTTCCCCTCTTCACCGAAAGACCGCCATGGAATCCGAATCCCGCCCGCCGCTGCCCCCGTTCACGCTCGAGACCGCGCTCAAGAAGGTCCAGGCCGCCGAAGACGCCTGGAACACGCGCGACCCGGTGCGCGTGAGCCTGGCCTACACGCCCGACACCGAATGGCGCAACCGCGCCGACTTCGTCAACGGCCGCGAGCAGGTGGTGCAGTTCCTGCAGCGCAAGTGGGTGCGCGAGCTCGACTACCGCCTGAAGAAGACGCTCTGGGCCTTCATGGACAACCGCATCGCGGTGCGCTTCGAGTACGAATGGCACGACGACTCGGGCCACTGGTTCCGCAGCCACGGCAACGAGAACTGGGAGTTCGCGCCCAACGGCCTGATGCAGCGGCGCTACGCGAGCATCAACGACCAGCCCATCGCGGAGTCGGAGCGCAAGTTCCGCTGGGAACGCGCCTGATCGCGCCGGGCCGGGCGACGGCACGCCTGTTGCTTGCCCGTGTCCGGCACTCAAGGAGCACCTGAACATGAACCGCAACGACGTCACCGAGAAGATCATCGCCACCAAGGTGGCCAAGGGCCTGCAGTGGGCCGATGTCGCGAAGAAGCTCGGCCTCTCGAAGGAATGGACCACCGCCGCCTGCCTCGGCCAGATGACGCTCGACGAGAAGCAGGCGAAGATCGTCGGGCGCATCTTCGGCCTCAGCGCCGAGGAGCAGAAGTGGCTGCAGGTGGTGCCGTACAAGGGCTCGCTGCCCTCGGCGGTGCCGACCGATCCGCTGATCTACCGCTGGTACGAGATCGTCAGCGTCTACGGCACCACCATCAAGGAGCTGATCCACGAGGAGTTCGGCGACGGCATCATGAGCGCCATCGACTTCAGCATGGACATCCAGCGCCAGCCCGACCCCAAGGGCGACCGCGTGAACGTGGTGCTCTCGGGCAAGTTCCTGCCCTACAAGACTTACTGAATCAGAAGGCGTAGTCGGCCGGCTCCTCGGGCGCGCTGTCCGAGCGGCCGCCCGGCGAGCGCAGCAGCGCGGGCACAGGGTGCGCCGCGTAGTAGCCGCCCTCGATCGCGCCGACGATCGAACGCGCCACCGCGTCGGCCGGTGCCAGCAGGCGCCGCCGCGTCGACATGCGCTCGCCGGCCAGGCCCGCGGCGATGCGCTCGAGGCGCGGGTCGCCCGGCGGTGCGAGCTCGGGATGGAGCACGCTCACGCGCACGCGGCCCGCATGCTCCTGGCGCAGGCCCTCGGAGATCGCGTCCACCGCGTACTGCGTGCCGTGGTAGACGGCCGACTCCGCCGTCACGCCCGTGACGGACACCGGCGCGAGGTTCACGATGTGGCCCCAGCCCTGCTCCTGCATCGTCGGCAGCACGGCCGCGATGCCGAGCAGCACGCCGCGCAGGTTGACGTCGATCATGAGCTCCCACTCCTCGATCTTGCGCATCCACAGCGGCGAGCGCGGCATCACGCCCGCGGCGTTGACCAGCGCGTCGATGCGGTCGTGGCGCTCGAGCGCGAGTTCGGCGAAGGCCTCCATCTCGGGGCGCAGCGTGACGTCGAGCCGCTGGAAGCTCGCCGAGCCGCCGATGGCCCGGATCTCGGCCGCGAGCGCCGCGAGCCGGTCGGTGCGGCGCGCACCGAGCACCACGTGGGCACCGCGCCGCGCGAGCAGCCGCGCGGTCGCTTCGCCGATGCCACTGCTCGCGCCGGTGATGAGAACGACTTTGTCCTGGATTGCGGTCATGGAAAACTCCTCGTGCTGAAGGGGATGCACAGGCGCCATGGGGGCTCCCGGCATGGTGAGAAGTTTCGCGCCCGGCGCGCTCCAGGCGGTATCCGGATCGAACGCGGTTCTTGCCTTTTTCTCCGAAACAAGGGGGCCGGCGCCGACAGCGCCGATGCGCGAGCGAACTTTCTTCTCGCAGAGCCCATCTTCGGTGCATGGCCGTTCCGGGGCTGGCCGTTTCCGGCCCTGTGGCCGCCGGTTCTTGCCCGATCCTTCGCCGCGGCGGTGGCCCCGGCGGGCCGCAGGGCATCGCGCGGGGGCGCGGGCGCTGACTATAAGATGCCCGCATTCCGAACCGCCCGCACCCGACCCGCACCGCATCTCCCATGGTCAAGAACAACCTCCAGGAGCGCAAGCAGCGCGAACTCGAGCAGCGCCGCAAGGACATCCTGAAGGTGGTGCGCAAGCTGATCATCCGCGACGGCGCGCGCGAGGTGACGATGCGCAAGGTGGCCGAGGAATCGGGCTTCTCGAACACGGTGGTCTACACGCTGTTCGGCGACAAGGCCAGCATGATCACCAACGCGATCGACGAGGACATCATCCGCATGCACAAGCTGGTGCAGGCGGCGATCGCGAGCGGCGAGGGCGCTTTGGCGCGCGTGCGGCTGGCCTGCCGGGCCTACGTGGAGAACGGCCTGCGCCATCCCGACCAGTACTTCCTGGTGTTCATGGAGCGCCGGCCCGCGGCGCCGGTCGAGACCTCGACGCTGGTGTTCGGCGATCCCGAGCGCGACCCCTATGCACTGGTGCGCGGCCTCGCGGCGGAACTGGTGCGCGAGGGCTTCGTGGCGGCCGACGACACCCAGCTGCACGTGATCACGCAGCTGCTGTGGGAAGGCATCCACGGCATGACCTCGCTGCGCGTGTCGGGCGGCGACGATCCCTGGATCGAGCGCATCGACGCGATGGCGCACCTCGAGCTGCTGGTCGACGTGCTGCTGCTGGGCATCGTGCACCGCTTCGCGGGGCCGAAGGCGAAGGCGGCGCTGGCGCAGCTCGCGCCCGCCGCCAAGGGCTGATCAGCGCGCCAGCAGCTTCAGCATCCGCTCGAAGGTCTTGCCGTAGGGCGGCTTGAACAGCCCGAGCCCGTTGAGGCCCGATTGGTGGAACACCGGCTTCATCTTCGAGAAGGTCTGGAAGCCGAACTCGCCGTGGTAGGCGCCCATGCCGCTCGCGCCGACGCCGCCGAACGGCAGGTCGTCCTGCGCGATGTGCAACAGCGTGTCGTTGACGGTCACGCCGCCGGCCACGGTCTGGGCCAGCACGCGGTCGATGTCGGCGCGCTGCTTCTCGAACAGGTAGAGCGCGAGCGGCCGCGGCCGGGCGTTGACGTAGCCGATAGCCTCCTCGAGCGTGTCGTAGGGCACGAGCGGCAGCACGGGGCCGAAGATCTCCTCCTGCATCACGCGCATGCCGTCGCCCACGCCCGTGAGCAGCACCGGCGGCAGCCGCCGCGACGCGGCATCGGCCGGCGCATCGCCGAGCCGTTCCACCGCGGCGCCCTGCGCCTGGGCTTCCGCCACCAGCGCCTCGAGCCGCGCGAAGTGGCGCGGGCTCACGATGCTCGTGTAGTCGGCATTGCGCGCCAGGTCGGGGTAGAGCGCGGCGAACACGCGCCGCGCGGCCTCGACGAAGCGCGCCTGCTGCTCGCGCGGCACCAGCACGTAGTCGGGCGCGATGCAGGTCTGGCCGGCGTTGAGCGTCTTGCCCACGAGGATGCGTTCCACTGCCTTGTCGAAGGCGGCGCCGCGGCCCACGATGGCCGGCGACTTGCCGCCGAGCTCGAGCGTGACCGGCGTCAGGTGCTCGCTCGCGGCGCGCATCACGTGGCGGCCGACCTCGGTCGAGCCGGTGAACAGCAGGTGGTCGAAGGGCAGGCGCGCGAATTCGCGCGCCACCTCGGCATCGCCGTTGACCACCGCGATCTCGTCGGCCGCGAAGGCCGCGCCCACCAGCCGCGCGAACAGCTCGGCGAAGCGCGGCGTGTACTCCGACTGCTTGAGCATCGCGCGGTTGCCCGCCGCCAGCGCCGCCGTGAGCGGCCCGGCCGCGAGGTACAGCGGGTAGTTCCAGGGCACGACGATGCCGACCACGCCGAGCGGCTGCGGCATCAGCCGCGAGGACGCGGGCTTGAACCACAGCCCGGTGCTGCGGCGGCGCACGCGCATCCAGCGCTTGCCGTGGCGCAGCGCATGGTCGATGCCCTCGAGCGTGGGGAAGACCTCGGCCAGCTCGGTCTCCTGGCGCGGCCGGTTCGAGAAGTCGGCGCTGATCGCGGCTGCGATCGCGGCGCGGTGCT
>NZ_JBZAYE010001211.1:0-382 GCF_058244205.1 Variovorax sp. 20P10.2.4 | reverse complement strand
CTCGGAGAACTGCATGCCCATGACGGTGATGACGGGGATCAGGGCGTTGCGCAGCACGTGGGTCCACAGCACGGCGCGCTGGGTCACGCCCTTGGCGCGCGCGGTGCGCACGAAGTCCTCGCGCATGACCTCGAGCACGGCCGAGCGGGTGATGCGCGCGAGGATGGCGGCCTGCACGACGGCCAGGGACAGGGCGGGCAGCAGCAGGGACTTCAAGCCGGCGAAGACGCCCTCGCCCCAGCCGTCGAAGCCGCCGGCGGAGAACCACTGCAGCTGCACGGAGAAGACGAGGATCAGCAGGATGGCGAACCAGAAGTTGGGGATGGCGATGCCGACCTGCGTCAAACCCATCAAGCCGACGTCGCCGAGCTTGTTGTGGCGG
>NZ_JBZAYE010001210.1:0-382 GCF_058244205.1 Variovorax sp. 20P10.2.4 | reverse complement strand
TTCGGAGAACTGCATGCCCATGACGGTGATGACGGGGATCAGGGCGTTGCGCAGCACGTGGGTCCACAGCACTGCCCGCTGGGTCACGCCCTTGGCGCGCGCGGTGCGCACGAAGTCCTCGCGCATGACCTCGAGAACGGCCGAGCGGGTGATGCGCGCGAGGATGGCGGCCTGCACGACGGCCAGGGACAGGGCGGGCAGCAGGAGGGACTTGAGGCCGGCGAAGACACCCTCGCCCCAGCCGTCGAAGCCGCCGGCGGAGAACCACTGCAGCTGCACGGAGAAGACGAGGATCAGCAGGATGGCGAACCAGAAGTTGGGGATGGCGATGCCGACCTGGGTGAGGCCCATGAGGCCGACGTCGCCGAGCTTGTTGTGGCGC
>NZ_JBZAYE010000121.1:0-16005 GCF_058244205.1 Variovorax sp. 20P10.2.4 | reverse complement strand
CCGATCAGGCTGCGCGCCCAGTAGCGGCGTCGGGTCGCCTCCTCGCCCATGAAGGCCTGGTAGGTCACGGGCGACGGCCGCTTCCATTCGCCGCGTGCATCGCGGTAGTCGGGGATGCCCGATTCGGTGCTGCAGCCCGCGCCGGTCAGCACGAACAGCTTGCGGTGGCGCGTGGCGAAATCGGCGAGCGCGGCGGCGGTGGCGTCCATGCGGGGAGCATACGTGGGCCGGGCCAGGGCCGTGCGCACGGGGGAAATCGGGGCCGCCGTTGCGGCCGCGCGCCGTCCTTCCTACGATGCCGGCATCCCCCACGAGGAGCTCGCATGAAAGTCCAGGGCGCCTGCCATTGCGGCCGCATCCGCTACGAAGCCGAGGTCGACCCCGAGAAGGTCGCGCTGTGCAACTGCACCGACTGCCAGGTGCTCTCGGGCACCGCCTACCGCGTGTCGGCCACCGTGCCGGCCGCCAGCTTCCGGCTGCTCGCGGGCACGCCGAAGGTCTACGTGAAAACGGCCGAAAGCGGCACGCGGCGGCGCCAGAGCTTCTGCGAGCACTGCGGCACGCCGATCGCATCGAGCGCGGACAGCGACACGCCGCCGGCCTACTCGCTGCGCATCGGCCCGCTGGCGCAACGCGCGCTGCTGCCGCCGCGGCGCCGGCAATGGTGCCGCTCGGCGCTCGACTGGTCGCAGGACCTCAGCGCGCTGCCCGCGGTCGAGGGCCAGGCCACCTGAAGCCTCAGGCGGCGGCGATGCGCCCGTCGCGGAAGTGCACGACGCGGTCGGCCACGCCGAAGTAGCGGTCGTCGTGCGAGATGACGACCAGCGTGTGGCCCTTGGCGCGCAGCTCCGGCAACAGCTCGGTGTAGAACTGGTGGCGAAAGCTCGGATCCTGGTCGGCCGCCCATTCGTCGAACACCATCACGGGCCGCGCCTCGACCCAGGCATGCACCAGCGCGAGCCGCTTGCGCTGGCCGGTCGAGAGATCGATGGTGCTGAAGGCGCCGTCGTTGACCGCCACCTTGCCCTCGAGCGCGAGCCGCGCCAGGCCGGCGCGCGCGAGGTCGTCGCGCTGCGCGTGCGTGAGGCCGGGCTCGTCGGTCAGCGCCTCGAACAGGTGGAAGTCCGAGAGCACCGGCGAGAACAGCTGGCGGTAGGTGTCGCGGCTGGCGTCGGTCACCGCCTCGCCATCGACCGTCAGCGTGCCGGACTGCGGCAGGTAGAGGCCGGTCAGCAGCTTGAGGAAGGTGGTCTTGCCCGAGCCGTTGTCGCCCGCAATGAAGAGGATCTCGCCGCGCGCGATGCGCAGGTCGATCGGGCCGAAGACGAACGGCGCGGCGACCTGCGCGGCTTGCGCGCCGTCCTCGGCTTCCGCGGGCGCGAAGGCGTAGCAAACGCCGCTGAGCGCGATGGCCTCGGCGAAGGCCGGGCGCGCCCCCGTGCCGACGACCGCATCGGCCAGCCCGGGTTCCGGGCTCTCGAAGCGCTCGGTCAGTTCGGCGACCCGGCCCAGCGCCACGCGCGCCCGAGCGAAGAACGGCAGGAAGCCCAGGACCTGGTCCATCGGCCCCTTGAGGTAGAGCAGCGCCAGCACGAATCCGCTGAGCGCCTCGGCCGACAGGTTCCAGAACCGGGCCGCGCCGAAGACCACGGCGATGAACAGGAAGTACAGCGCCGAGCCGGCCTCGTGCGCGAACGAGAAGGCATCGCCGGCCTTCACGCTGGCCTGGCGGATGTCGTCGACGCTGCGCAGGATCTCGCCCTGATAGACCTGCGCGCGACGGCCGCGGCTCAGGCGCAGTTCCTTGGCCGCGTCGCCGAGCCGGCGCCAGGCCTTGTGCAACGCGTCCTCGCCCTCGCGCGCCGCGTCGAAGCCGGCGATGGCACGTTCGAGCGCCAACCGGTGGATCGCGATGCCGCCCGCCATCACCACGGCCAGCAGCGCCGCGAGCTGCCACGAGAGCCAGACCAGCCAGCCCAGGCAGCCGAGCACGATGGTCGCGGAGACCACCGTCATCGGCAGGCCCAGGCACAGGCCGCTCACCATGCCGATGTCGTGCGTCAGCACGGGCGTCAGCCGGTGGGTGCGGAAGCGCTCGAGCTCGTCGATGGGCGCCGCGAGGATCCGCTGCGCGAGCCGGGTCCGCAGGCTGCGCAGGATGTCCTGCCCGATGCGGTTGGTGAGCGCGTCGGAAAGCACGCGTCCGGCCAGCGTGAGCAGTGCGAGGCCCACGAAGGCCAGCGCCAGGCCCGAGGCCAGTCCGCCCTCGGCATGCAGCATGCGGTTGATGAGCGCGAGCAGCGCGACCGTCGCGACGCTGCCGCCGACGCCCGCGAGTGTCGCCACGCCGAGGCCGAGCGCATGGCGGCGCAGCAGGCCGTTCGGGCCCAGGAAGAGATCGGTGGTGGAGGCTTGGGCTTGGGGCATTCGGGCTGGTTCGACGAAACGAAGGCCGCATGGCGCGGTCCGGCAGCGAGAAGGCCGCGGATCGTAGCAGCCGGGCGAAGCCGCCCCGCCCCGGGCTCAGCCTTGCGAGTGGCCGGGCTGCAGCAAGTCGCACCACATGTGCACTTTGCCCAGCAGTTGGCCGTCGAGCGCGATCGCCAGCGGCTCGACGCCGAAAGACTGAAAGCCGCAGCGTTCGTAGAGCCGCTGGGCGGCATCGTTGCCTTCGGTCACGGTGAGCTGCACCAGGCGCAGGCCCGGTCGCTGGCGGGCGTGGTCCAGCAACGCCAGCACCAGCCGGCGGCCGAAGCCCGCCTGCCGGGCCGATTCGGCCACCGACATGCCGAACAGCGTCGCCTTGTGCCGCGCGCGTTCGCGCCGCTCGAAGCTCAGGCCGGCCGCGCCGACCAGCCCGCCGGCGTCGAAGGCACCATAGACCACGTCGGCCGTGTCGTCGCCCGGCGCCAGCCGCTCTTCCCACCAGCGCAGCGGCAAGGCGCCGCGCTCGGCCGCCGTCGAGGTGAAGGCGCTGCGATGCCGCTCGTAGGCATCGAGCATGCGCGCGCGATAGGCCACCGCGTCGGCCGGCACCAGCCGCCGGACGACATCCGTTGCAGTCTTCTGTTCAGAACCGGACACAGACGGCCTGTCTTTCCTGCAGCACGGCCTCCTGCGCGAAAGCCTGGCGGTAGGCCGCGATGACCTGGGCGATGGCCGCGTCGGCCTTGTCGTCGCGCGGATGCAGCAGCACCACGATCTTCGAGGGCTCGCGCACCACCGCGCCCGCCTCGCCGCGCCACTGCCCCACGGCGTCGATCACGCTGAGGCCCTGCGGGAAGGCCGGGGTCACGGTGCGGTCGAGGAAGCGCAGCCACTCGGCCTCGGACACCTGGCCGCCGGTGGGAATGGCGCGGCCGAAATAGAGGGTGTCGCGCTCGAAGGGCGAGAGGCCTGGGGCGCAGGCCGCTGCGCCTGGCGCTGCGGTCGGCGAGGTGGCGAACGAGCCGCATCCCGACAGCGACAGCGCCAGCATCGCGGCTGCGAGCCCGCGTGGGAATCGTCGCGTCGATGGCATCGGCATGAACGACCCCGCAGGTTCAGCGCGACGGCGCGATCGCGTCGGCGTAGTCGTAGAGCGCGCCCAGCAGTTCCTCACCCTGCTCGTCCACCGTCTCGGACAACGCATCGATCTCGGCGAACAGGCCCTCGACGGTGCGGGCGCCGCCCTCGCCCTCGAACAGCCGTGCCGCGCGGTGCTCTTCCCAGCGCTGCGTCTCTTCCTCGCTCAGCGTCTCGGGCCAGTTGCGCGCGCGGTAGCGGAACACGATCTCCTCGAGCCGCCCGTCGTCGAAACCGGTACGGTCCTTCGCGAGTTCGGCCGGCGAGAGCGTGCGCAGCTGGTTGAGCCGGCGCCGGTCGCCATTGCCGACGAAGCCGCCGTAGAGGTCCTCGTCGACATCGGGTGTGGCCTCCTTCGGCCGTTCGTAGACCTTGGCCCAGATCGCACTCATGTCGGGCAGGTCGCGCGCGATCGCGGCATGGCGCATGGCCGTGTCGAGGTCGATGCCCCAGCGCTCGGCCATGGGCGCCGCCAGCGTGCGCAGGTTGCCCACCACCATCGGCGACTTGTTGAGGTGCACGCCCTTGATCGGCAGCCTCACCACGCCCTCGGGCAGTTCGGCGGCGCGCGTGAACATGCGCAGCCGCACGGTGTCGGCATCGAGGTCGCGCAGCTCGCTCGGGTCGTGCGCGAGGTCCCAGGCCAGCAGCTCGTTCTTGTTGGTGGGATGGCTGGCCAGCGGCCACATCACGGCCAGGCAGCCGCGCTCGGCCGGGAACATGCCCGAGACGTGCAGGAAGGGCTTCGCGGTTTCGCGCACCGCCGGCAGGCCGAGCTCGCTGGCCACGCGGTCCTTGCGGTGCAGCGCGAAGGCGAAATCGAACAGCTTGGGCTGCGCGTTGCGGATCAGCCGCGCCAGCGCGATGGTGGCGCGCACGTCCGACAACGCATCGTGCGCCGACTCGTGCAGCAGGCCGTTGGCCTTGGCGAGGTCCTCGAGCTTGAAGCTCGCGCTGCCGTCCTCCTTCTTCGGCCACTGGATGCCGTCGGGCCGTAGCGCATAGGTCAGGCGTACCACGTCGAGCAGGTCCCAGCGGCCGCATTCGTTCTGCCACTCGCGCGCATAGGGATCGATGAGGTTGCGCCAGAACAGGAAGCGGGTGACCTCGTCGTCGAAGCGGATGGTGTTGTAGCCCACGCCGATGGTGCCGGGCTGCGAGAAGGCGCGCTCGATCTGCGCCGCGAACTCGTGCTCGGGCAGGCCGCGTTCGAGGCACAGCTGCGGCGTGATGCCGGTGATCAGCGTGGCCTCGGGACTCGGCAGGTAGTCGGGCGCGGGCTTGCAATAGATCATCAGCGGCTCGCCGATCTCGTTGAGCGCCGCGTCGGTGCGGATGGCGGCGAACTGCGAGGGCCGGTCGCGGCGAGGCACGGCGCCGAAGGTTTCGTAGTCGTGCCAGAGGAAGGTTTGAGCGGTCATGTCGTTGTGGGAAAGCAAAAGCGGATACCGGGTGCGGCGCCCGGCCTCAGAGCAGCGGCGACGACAGCCGCGCGATCGAGTCGCCGAGCCGTTGCCAGAAAGGCTGCGGACGGTGCGCGCGCACCGCGGCCGAGCTGTGCAGGTCGGTCTCGAACTGCGCCGCCAGCGGCCGGGCCAGGGCCGGACCATAAACCACCGCGCAGACCTCGAAGTTGAGCCGGAAGCTGCGGTTGTCGAAATTCGCGGTGCCGATCATCGCGCAGTCGTCGTCGACCACCAGCGTCTTGGAGTGCAGCATGCGCGCCTTGTACTCCCACACCTTCACGCCGGCGGCGATCAGTTCGTCGAAGTAGGAGCGCGCGGCGGCGCTCACGATGGCAGAGTCGCTGCGCCGCGGCACCAGCAGCCGCACGTCGACGCCGCGCAGCGCGGCGCTGGTGAGCGCCATCAGCGCGGGCTCGCCGGGCACGAAGTACGGCGTGGTGAGCCAGGCGCGGTGGTTGGCGTTGTGGATCGCCTCGACGTGCATGCGGTGGATGGCTTCGAGCGTGTTGTCGGGTCCGCTGGTGACGATCTGCACCGGGATCTCGCCGGCCTCCACCTTGGGCAGCATGGCGTCGAGCCCGTCGCCGAAGCTGTGCAGGTCCTCGCCGGTGGCATAGGTCCAGTCCTCCATGAAGGTGGTCTGCAGCCAGCGCACGGCACTGCCTTCCACGCGCAGGTGCACGTCGTGGTAGGCGTCGGGACGGGTGCGCTTGTCTTCCTCGTCCGTGATGTTGACGCCGCCGGTGAAGCCCACGCGGCCGTCGCACACCACGATCTTGCGGTGGGTGCGGTAGTTGGTCACCGGGCGCAGGCGACGGCCGATCTTGGTGTCGTGGAACAGCGCCACCTGCACGCCCGCGGCCAGCATCGGCGCCATGAACTTGCGGCCGATGCGCTGGGAGCCCAGCGCATCGATCAGCAGCCGCACCTTCACGCCCTCGCCCGCGCACGCCACCAGCAGGTCGCGCAGCGCGGTGCCGATGGTGTCGGGCTCGAAGATGTAGTACTCGAGATGCACGTGGTCGCGTGCCGCGCGCACCGCCTCGAAGATCGCGTCGAAAGTGCGCGCCCCGCCCGAGAGCAGCTCGACGCCGGTGGCGCTCGACACCGGGATGCCGCAGGTCGCGGTGCCCAGCCGCGCCATCTGCTGCAGCGCCGGTGGCGCATGCTCGGCCGCGTCGCGCAACCGCGCCAGGTCGGCCTGCGCATTGGCGTTCGCACGGGTGCGCAGGCGCTTGAGCCGCTGCTTGCGCAGGCGCTGCGGCCCGAGGAAGTAGTAGATGACGAATCCCGCGAACGGCAGCAGCGCCAGCGACAGGATCCAGCTCATCGTCGACACCGGCGCGCGCTTCTGCATCACTATCCAGACCGACAGCACGGCGATGTAGCCGCTCCATGCCAGGGAGAGGCCGGTTTTCCATTCGGGACTGAGTTCGGGGAGGATCAAGGCGAAGCGATCGGACGTCGGGGCCGGCCCGAGGACGCCGCAGGCATCGGGAAAAGGCGCGATCGGCCTAGCCGCACGCCACTTTCCATCCCTGAAGCGCCCGCCCGAGGAAAAGAAAAAAGGCCGGCAGCGCGATGCTACCGGCCTTTTGAGGACGAATGTCCCGTCGATCGGCGGGGATCAGCCGGTCGCGGCTTCCTCGGCCTCGGGCTTCGACTTGCCTTCCTTCTTCGGCAGCGGCTGGATGTCGAGCAGCACCTCGTCCTTCTCGTCGAGATCGACTTCCAGGCGCCCGCCTTCGGTCAGGCGGCCGAACAGCAGTTCGTCGGCCAGTGCACGACGGATCGTGTCCTGGATCAGGCGCTGCATCGGCCGTGCGCCCATCAGCGGATCGAAGCCCTTCTTCGCCAGGTGCTTGCGCAGCTTGTCGGTGAACGTGACCTCGACCTTCTTCTCGGCCAGCTGCGTTTCGAGCTGCAGCAGGAACTTGTCGACCACGCGCAGGATGATCTGCTCGTCGAGCGCCTTGAAGTTGACGATGGCATCAAGCCGGTTGCGGAATTCGGGCGAGAACAGGCGCTTGATGTCGCCCATTTCGTCGCCGGCCTGCCGCGGGTTGGTGAAGCCGATGGTCGCCTTGTTCATGGTCTCGGCACCCGCGTTCGTCGTCATGATGATGATGACGTTGCGGAAGTCGGCCTTGCGCCCGTTGTTGTCGGTCAGCGTGCCATGGTCCATGACCTGCAGCAGCACGTTGAAGATGTCCGGGTGCGCCTTCTCGATTTCGTCGAGCAGCAGCACCGAGTGCGGCTTCTTCGTGACAGCCTCGGTCAGCAGACCGCCCTGGTCGAAACCGACGTAGCCCGGAGGCGCGCCGATCAGGCGGCTCACCGCGTGACGCTCCATGTACTCCGACATGTCGAAGCGGATCAGCTCGATGCCCATGATGTAGGCGAGCTGCTTGGCCGCTTCGGTCTTGCCGACGCCCGTGGGACCCGAGAACAGGAACGAGCCGATCGGCTTGTCGCCCTTGCCCAGGCCCGAACGCGCCATCTTGACGGCCGAAGCCAGCACCTCGAGTGCCTTGTCCTGGCCGAACACCACGCTCTTGAGGTCGCGCTCGATCGTCTGCAGCTTGCCGCGGTCGTCGTTGCTGACGTTGGCCGGGGGAATGCGCGCGATCTTCGCGACGATTTCCTCGACCTCGGTCTTGCTGATGGTCTTCTTGCGCTTGCTCGCCGGCAGGATGCGCTGGGCCGCGCCCGCTTCGTCGATGACGTCGATCGCCTTGTCGGGCAGGTGACGGTCATTGATGTACTTGGCGCTCAGTTCGGCCGCGGCCTGCAGTGCGGCCACCGCGTACTTCACGCCATGGTGTTCTTCGAAGCGCGACTTCAGGCCCTTGAGGATGTCGACGGTTTCCTGCACCGAGGGCTCGACCACGTCGACCTTCTGGAAACGACGCGACAGGGCCGCGTCCTTCTCGAAGATGCCGCGGTATTCGGTGAAGGTGGTCGCGCCGATGCACTTGAGCTGGCCGCTCGAGAGCGCCGGCTTCAGCAGGTTCGACGCGTCGAGCGTGCCGCCCGAGGCCGCGCCGGCACCGATCAGGGTGTGGATCTCGTCGATGAACAGGATCGCGTTCGGCTTGTCCTTGAGCGACTTGAGCACGCCCTTGAGGCGTTGTTCGAAATCGCCGCGGTACTTGGTGCCCGCGAGCAGCGCGCCCATGTCGAGCGAGAACACGTTCGACTCGGCCAGGATCTCGGGCACGTCGCCCTGCGTGATGCGCCATGCCAGGCCCTCGGCGATCGCCGTCTTGCCCACGCCGGCCTCGCCGACCAGCAGCGGGTTGTTCTTGCGCCGGCGGCACAGGATCTGGATCACGCGCTCGACCTCATACTCGCGGCCGATCAGCGGATCGATCTTGCCGTCCTTGGCCATCTGGTTGAGGTTCTGCGTGAACTGTTCGAGCGGCGAGGCCTTCTCGTTCTTCTCGCCGCCGCCTTCTTCGCTCTCGTTCGAAGAGGCTTCGCTGTTGCCCTTGACGGCTTCCGGCGGATCGCTCTTCTTGATGCCGTGGGCGATGAAGTTCACCACGTCGAGGCGGGTCACGCCCTGCTGGTGCAGGTAGTAGACCGCGTGCGAGTCCTTCTCGCCGAAGATCGCGACCAGCACGTTGGCGCCGGTGACTTCCTTCTTGCCGTTGCCGGTGGACTGCACGTGCATGATGGCGCGCTGGATCACGCGCTGGAAGCCCAGCGTGGGCTGGGTGTCCACATCGTCGGTACCCGCCACCTGGGGCGTGTTGTCCTTGATGAAGTTGGTGAGCGACGCCCGCAGGTCGTCGACGTTGGCCGAGCAGGCGCGCAGAACTTCCGCGGCGCTCGGGTTGTCCAGCAAAGCGAGCAGCAAATGCTCCACGGTGATGAACTCGTGGCGCTGTTGCCGGGCCTCGACGAAGGCCATGTGCAAGCTGACTTCCAGTTCCTGGGCAATCATGTGATTTCCTTTTTGCCTTGCTGTAAATAAGTTCTCAGATGGGTTGGAGCTTGCCTAAATCAACAGGTTCATTCCACGGGTTCGCTGACACATTGCAAAGGATGCCCTGCCTGCTTGGCCGCCTCCATCACCTGGTTGACCTTGGTGGCCGCCATGTCGCGGGAATAGACCCCACAGACGCCGCGGCCATCGAGGTGGATCTTGAGCATGATCTGGGTGGCGCTTTCGCGGTCCTTGCTGAAGTACTCCTGCAAGACGACGACCACGAACTCCATGGGCGTGTAGTCGTCGTTGAGCATGACCACCTGGTACATCTGGGGAGGCGCCGTTTTCTGCGGACGCCGCTCGAGGACGACCGAATCTCCGTCGTCTCGCGCCGGTTTGCGCACCGGTGGCGTGGGAGGGGTCGAAGGAATTCTCGTTGCCATGAAAAAGATTCTATAGAGCGTGCAAGCGCCGTGCCGGCTCGGGAAAAGCTGGTGGCGAGAATTCGACAAATCAAGAGGCTTGCGTCTCATACGCCGTCAAAAATCCGTTCAACGGATTTTGACGATATCCAGCGCGGATATTCCGCGGAACAGGCTTTCGGGGGACTGGCAATTTGGGCCCTTGGGCGTGTTCGGCGGGCGGCGGTTCCGTTGGGAGATCGGTAATTTCCTTGGCGCCGAGGTCTTGCAGCCAGGGTTCTGGGCCGGAATGGGCCCCACAGCCCGGGAGCGCTTCCGCCTTTTTCGCCGCGCCTATCGGGCCAAATGGCTTCTCCACCGCCTGCATCGGGGCCCTCGCCCCCTCGCGTCCTGTCCGTAAACATCACGCCGACAGCCCGCCGTCTCACCCATCGGCAGCCAGAGCGTTCACAAGCCCCGGGGGTGCACTTGCAACAATTTCGGCAGGCAGCACGGCCGGCACAGGCAAGGTGCGCCCGCGGAATGCCCCCTGCACGCCGCCCCGTCGGAGGCGCAAATGGCTTGCCAAACTGTTTCAAATGACGCGGCTCGGGTGCGTCGGCGCAGCGCTCGCCAACCGATTCGGCGCCGCCTCGGGTCGCCACCCGACAGCCGCCTGGGTTCAGGCAGCCGTTTTCAACGGGAATCCGTAGCAATACGCCCGCAGATGTATGTCATGCCCGGTTGAAATTCAAGCCGAGGGATGAACCCAGGTGAAAGCACCTCAGGCGTACTCGATGTGGCAGGCGATGCGTTTCCCGGCACCGCGTGGCGATCCGTCCGCAAGCATCTCGGCGCCATGGCTTCGGAGGCTCACGTGCATGCGGACGATCTCGCGCTTGTCCCGCAGTGCGTCGAGCCAATGTCCCGACAGCACCGGCAACAACTGCTGCTCCATGAACGCGACGAGTTGCCGCGCGCCGGTGTCGTGGACCCGGCATCGCCCGATGACATGAGCGACAAGATCGTCCGCGTAGCTCAGATCGATGCCGTGCTGCTCACCCATCCGGTCCGCGATGCGCTGCAGATGCAGCGCGGCGATGCCGGCCATGATCGGCGTCGACAGCGGCAGGTATGGCACCACCGTCACGCGGTCGAGAAAGCCAGCGGAAAAGACGCGGCGCAGCGGCACTGCCAGGCCTGAACACAAGGCGTCGGCCGAGGGCATCGCTGCCGGATTCCTGCAGGCATGCTCGATGAAGGCCGAGCCGACGCTGCTGGTGAGCAGGATCGTGGTGTGGCGAAAGTCGACGCGTTGTCCTTCGCCGTCCTCCAGCCATCCCCGGTCGAACACCTGGCAGAAGACCTCGTGCACATCGGGATGAGCCTTCTCGATCTCGGCCAGCAGCACGACGCCATAGGGCCGGCGGCGAACGGCCTCCGTGAGCACGCCGACCTCCCCGTATCCGACGCTGCCCGAAGGCGCGCCCCGGAGCATCGCCACGCTGTGAGGCTCCTGGAACTCGCTCATGTTCAGGGTGATGAGGCTCTGCTCGCCGCCGTGCATTGCCTCGGCCAAGGCCAGCGCCGTTTCGGTCTTGCCGACACCGGGAGGCCCGGCCAGCAGGAACATGCCGGCGGGCTTGCACGGATCCGTGAATCGCGCGTGCGCCGTCTGGATGCGCCGCGCGATGATGTCGAGCGCGCCCGCTTGGCCGAGCACGCGCTGTTCGAGCACCTGCCGCAGCTGAAGCACGGCCAGGGCCTCGTCGGTGAGCAGCCGCCCGGTGGGAATGCCGGTCCACTCGGCGACGATCTTCGCAACCACCGCTTCGTCGACCTGAAGGAAGACTTGCGGCGTGTCTTGCTGAAGGCCTTGAAGCTCCTGCTCGAGCACCGATGAATCGAGGTGCGGAAGATGGTCCGGCTCACCCTCACCCTCCGTTCTTTCTTCTACCCTCAGCGCCTGGATCTGCCGGACCAGCGCCTTCTCCCCCCGCCACTTGTTCTTCTGCGCCCTGAGCTCATCGCGGATCTGCTCGAGCGAATCGCGCACCGCGATCAGCCGTGCCAACCGGGTCTCGCACCCCCGGGCCATCCTGGTTTCGTCGCGCAGCAGCCCGACCTCGACGGCGAGCGCCGCGATCCGCTGCCGCAGGCCCGTCACGGCCGGTGGCGGCACATGCAGCGACATGGCCACGCGCGCACAGGCCGTGTCGAGCAGGCTGATGGCCTTGTCTGGCAACTGCCGCGCAGGCAGGTAGCGATGCGACAGCACGACGGCGGCGCGCACCGCCTCGTCGAGCACGGTCACGCCATGGTGCACCGCGAAGGTGGTGGCGAATCCCCGCACCATGTCGATGGCGTCCGCCGCCTGCGGCTCCATGATTTGCAGCACCTGGAAGCGGCGCGCGAGCGCAGGATCCTGTGCGACGTGCCGCTTGCATTCACGCCGAGTGGTGGCGCCGATGACGCGCAACGCACCGCGTGCAAGAACCGCCCTCAGGAGATTGGCGCTATCTCCCGCACCGTCCCGGTCACCTGCGCCGACCAACGCATGCAACTCTTCGATGAACAGGATCACCGGCTGCGTCGACTGCGTCGCTTCCCGCAGCAGTGCCTCGAGCCTGTGCTCGAACTCTCCATGCGCGCCGGTACCGGACAATAGGGCGCCGACGTCGAGGCTCAGCAGGCGCGCATGGCGCAACTTCGGCGGGACCTCGGCCCTGGCGATCGCCAACGCGAGCCCCTCGACGACCGCGGTCTTGCCCACGCCGGCCTCGCCGGTGAGCAAAGGGTTGTTCTGGCGCCGACGCAACAGGATGTCGACCATGGCGCCGATCTCCCGGCCACGGCCGATGACGGGGTCGATCCGCTCCGCGCGTGCATGCTCGGTGAGATCGGTGCAGTAGACGGCCAGCGCGGACCCAGCCGAGGTGGCTGGTGCCATCGCGAGACCAGCTTCGCAGGGAAACACCGACACGGTGCCCGAGCCATCGTGAGGCCCTTCCGATTCTTCGGGTGACCCCTTCACGAGCGCGAGCAGCTCATCGGGTCGCCGTTCGATCGCCAGGGCGCGAAATGCGGGCGATATCTCGAACAGCACACGCCGAAGCTCCGGGGTCTGCAGCAACGCGCTCATCAGTTGCACTCCGCGGATGCAACGGCTGCCGAACTCGAGACTGGACAAGAGCCAGGCGCGCTCGATCGCGGCTTCGATGTGGTGCGAGAAGTCGCTCAACGACGAAGTGCCGGCGGGCAGGCACGACAAGGCCGCGGCAAAACCCTTGTCGAGCAGTGGCAGGCTGATGCGATGGTGATGGCACAGGCGATGCAGGTCGCCATCTCCGGCCTGACGGAGCTGGTGCAGCCAGTGCACGAGTTCGACATGCGGATTGCCGCGCAGCTTCGCGAACGCCGTCGCCGATTCGATCGCGCGAAACAGCGTGGGGTCGAGCTTCAGGAACAGTGCTCGCCGAGACAAGATCATGGCTGGCCATCCCCTCGCTCACGCTGCATGCATGCCTGCGCGAAGCGATGCGCGGCTTGCGCGCATGGCGGCATCGATCGCGACTTCTTCCTGTCCCTCATCGTGCACTCCCCTGATCCTCTATGCGCACGATTCTGTCGAGGCAGTAGCGTGTTTTTTCGTCCCCAGTTTTCAGCAATAGTTAAATGCGCGTAGGCATCACCTCGTCCGTGATCTTTGCCCCCAACGAGTCTTTCCGGACCGTCAAAAGAGACCCGCGCGGCAAAGAAAAAGCCCCCGAGGCTCGCGAGAACGTCGGGGGCTTGTGACTGTCGCTTCGGCGTTCGAGAGCGCCGAGCGCGGGATCACATGTTGTCGATCATCACCTGGCCGAAGCCCGAGCAGCTCACTTGCGTGGCGCCGTCCATCAGGCGGGCGAAGTCGTAGGTGACCTTCTTGCTGGCGATCGACTTTTCCATCGCGCTGATGATCAGGTCGGCGGCTTCCTTCCAGCCCATGTGGCGCAGCATCATTTCCGCCGAGAGGATCTCGGAACCGGGGTTCACATAGTCCTTGCCGGCGTACTTGGGCGCGGTGCCGTGGGTGGCTTCGAACATGGCGACGGTGTCGCTCAGATTCGCTCCCGGGGCGATGCCGATGCCACCGACCTGCGCGGCGAGCGCGTCGGACACGTAGTCGCCGTTGAGGTTGAGCGTGGCAATGACGCTGTACTCGGCGGGACGCAGCAGGATCTGCTGCAGGAAAGCGTCGGCGATGCTGTCCTTGACGGTGATGTCCTTGCCGCTCTTCGGGCTCTTGAACTTCATCCACGGACCGCCGTCGATGAGTTCGGCACCGAATTCCTTCTGGGCCAGGGCGTAGCCCCAGTCACGGAAGCCACCTTCGGTGAACTTCATGATGTTGCCCTTGTGCACCAGCGTGACGCTCGACTTGTCGTTGTCGATCGCGTACTGCAGCGCCTTGCGCACCAGGCGCTCGGTGCCTTCTCTCGACACCGGCTTGACGCCGATGCCCGAGGTGTCGGGGAAACGGATCTTCTTGACGCCCATTTCCTCTTGCAGGAACTTGATGAGCTTCTTGGCCTTGTCGCTCTCGGCTTCGAACTCGATGCCGGCGTAGATGTCTTCCGAGTTCTCGCGGAAGATGACCATGTTGGTCTTGTGCGGCTCGCGCACCGGGCTGGGCACGCCTTCGAAGTACTGGATGGGGCGCAGGCAGACGTAGAGGTCGAGTTCCTGGCGCAGCGCGACGTTCAGCGAACGGATGCCGCCGCCGACGGGGGTGGTCAGCGGGCCTTTGATCGAAACGACGTAGTCACGGACGGCGTGCAGCGTTTCTTCGGGGAGCCAGACATCGGGACCGTAGACCTTGGTCGACTTTTCGCCGGCATAGACTTCCATCCAGTGGATCTTCTTCTTGCCGCCGTAGGCCTTGGCCACCGCCGCATCCACCACCTTCAGCATCACGGGCGTGATGTCCAGTCCAGTGCCGTCGCCTTCGATGAAGGGAATGATCGGCTGGTCGGGCACATTGAGCGAGTTGTCGGCGTTGACCGTGATCTTCTGGCCTTCGGTCGGGACTTTGATGTGCTGGTAGCTGGACATGAGGGGAGGAAGACTCCGGAGTGGAAGTAATTCGGTGACGACTGTCTGCGAATTCAGACAGCGAGGGGGATTCGCTGTACAGCCCGCGAACAAATCGCTGTACATTTTAGACGCAACCCATCAGTGGGCGTTTGTCAACCTGCGGGCCGCCGGCCTCGTTAGTGCCTGACCTTCTGCTCGCCGGGAGGCGTTTCCAACCAATTCTCGATAGAGGAATCCATCAATGAGCAAACTTCTCGCAGTCATGATCGCTGGCCTGTTCGCAGCCGGCGCCTATGCCCAAAACCCGGCTGGCACCACCCCCGAGCAAGGGAACGCCAGCAACAGCAAGGCGCAGCAACGCGCTGAAGCCCGTAAGGACGCACGTCCCGCTGGCAAGGTGGCCGCTCCCGCTGGCGACATCGCCAAGACGCCCGAAGGCGGCGCCATCGGCACCGACAAGGCTGCTACCTCCGGCGAGAAGCGCGCTGAAAGCCGCGACCAACGTCGTCGCAACAAGGACGGCAGCGTGAAGCGCAAGTCGACCCAAGGCGGCACGCCCAACTAAGGATTCGTCCTCTTGAAAGAAAGCGCTCCATCGGGGCGCTTTTTTTTCGCGCTCATTTTTTGCTCATTCTTCCGGGGCCCGCACTGTCAACCGCAACGAATGCTTTCCGTTGAACATGCACCTCCACAGGGAGGTGGTCCATATCTAACAATCTCAAAGGATTTGTCATGAAGAAGCTGTTCGCTGCCCTGGTCGCCGGTCTTGTCGCATTCGGTGCCTTTGCCCAACAACCCGAACCCGCCGCAGCAGCTCCCGCCGCTGCCGCCACCAAGGCCAAGGCGCCGACCAAGAAGCACGCCGCCGCCAAGAAGCACAAGGCTCGCAAGGTGGCCAAGGCCCACGTCGCCACCAAGAAGGCGTAAGCTAGCCGCCTTCACAGGCCATGCCCGCCAGGCCCGCTTCCGCGGGCTTTTTTCATGGGGCCGGGCACGGCCTTCTTTGTATGGAAGAGTCTGAAAGAACCCCGATGCTCCAGCGTTTTGCCGCCCTGTTGGCCTTCTCCGTCGCCGCTTCCGCCGCCCTGCTCGCTCCGGCCCACGCCCAGCAGGAACCCCAAACCAACCTCGCCCGCACCAAGCTGTCGATCGGCCTGTACACCATCGATGCGCAGATCGCCCAGGCGCCGGTCGAGCGCCAGGTCGGCCTGATGTTCCGCAAGGAAATGCCGCAGGCCGAAGGCATGATCTTCGTGTTCGAGCAGCCCGCCACCCAGTGCTTCTGGATGCGCAACACGCTGCTGCCGTTGACCGCAGCCTTCGTGGCCGAGGACGGCCGCATCGTCAACCTGGCCGACATGAAGCCGCAGACCGACGACTCGCATTGCTCCGAGGAGCCGGTGAAGTACGTGCTCGAAATGAACCAGGGCTGGTTCAAGAAGAAGAACATCAAGAAGGGCGCGAAGATCACAGGCGAGCTGTTCGCCGCGGGCAAGCGCTGAGCCCCCTCGCCGGCCGCGCACCGCCAAGCTATATCGGTTGGCCCAACAAAAAGCCCCGCGTC
>NZ_JBZAYE010001209.1:0-921 GCF_058244205.1 Variovorax sp. 20P10.2.4 | reverse complement strand
TGACCGATGCGGCCTACCAGGCGGCCGGTGCCGAGATCACCGACCAGGCCGGCGCCTTCGGCGCCGACATCGTGCTCAAGGTGCGCGCCCCGAGCGACGCCGAATGCGCGCTCGCCAAGTCCGGCAGCGTGCTCGTGGGCATGCTCAACCCCTTCGACGCCGCCGGCCTGCAGCGCGTGGCCGCGGCCGGCCTCACCGGCTTCGCGCTCGAAGCCGCGCCGCGCACCACCCGTGCCCAGAGCATGGACGTGCTCAGCTCCCAGGCCAACATCGCCGGCTACAAGGCCGTGATGATCGCGGCCGACAAGTACCAGCGCTTCTTCCCGATGCTGATGACCGCCGCCGGCACCGTGAAGGCCGCGCGGGTGGTCATCCTCGGCGTGGGCGTCGCGGGCCTGCAGGCCATCGCCACGGCCAAGCGCCTGGGCGCGGTCATCGAAGCGTCCGACGTTCGTCCCAGCGTCAAGGAACAGATCGAATCGCTGGGCGGCAAGTTCATCGACGTGCCCTACGAGACCCAGGAAGAGAAGGACGCGGCCGAGGGCGTGGGTGGCTATGCCCGTCCGATGCCCGCGAGCTGGCTCACGCGCCAGCAGGCCGAGGTCGCCAAGCGCGTGGCGCTGGCCGACGTCGTGATCAGCACCGCGCTGATCCCGGGGCGCGCCGCGCCGACCCTGATCACCGAGGACATGGTCAAGTCGATGAAGCCCGGTTCGGTCATCGTCGACATCGCCGCCGGCAAAGGTCCGGACGGGGTGGGCGGCAACTGCCCGCTGTCCGAAGCCGACAAGACCGTCGTCAAGCACGGCGTGACCATCGTCGGCGAGACCAACCTCGCCGCGCTGGTGGCGGCCGACGCCTCGGCGCTGTACGCGCGCAACGTGCTCGACTTCCTCAAGCTCGTGCTGACCAAGGAGGGCG
>NZ_JBZAYE010001208.1:0-933 GCF_058244205.1 Variovorax sp. 20P10.2.4 | reverse complement strand
TGCCCTCCTTGGTCAGCACGAGCTTGAGGAAGTCGAGCACGTTGCGCGCGTACAGCGCCGACGCGTCGGCAGCCACCAGCGCGGCGAGGTTCGTCTCGCCGACGATGGTCACGCCGTGCTTGACGACGGTCTTGTCGGCTTCGGACAGGGGGCAGTTGCCGCCCACCCCACCATCTGGATTGACCGGACCCTTGCCCGCGGCGATGTCGACGATGACCGAACCCGGCTTCATGGACTTGACCATGTCCTCGGTGATGAGGGTCGGCGCGGCACGCCCGGGGATCAGCGCGGTGCTGATGACGACGTCGGCCAGCGCCACGCGCTTGGCGACCTCGGCCTGCTGGCGCGTGAGCCAGCTCGCGGGCATCGGGCGGGCATAGCCGCCCACGCCTTCGGCCGCGTCCTTCTCTTCCTGGGTCTCGTAGGGCACGTCGATGAACTTGCCGCCCAGCGACTCGATCTGTTCCTTGACGCTGGGGCGAACGTCGGACGCTTCGATGACCGCGCCCAGGCGCTTGGCCGTGGCGATGGCCTGCAGGCCCGCGACGCCCACGCCGAGGATCACGACGCGCGCGGCCTTCACGGTGCCGGCGGCGGTCATCAGCATCGGGAAGAAGCGCTGGTACTTGTCGGCGGCGATCATCACGGCCTTGTAGCCGGCGATGTTGGCCTGGGAGCTGAGCACGTCCATGCTCTGGGCACGGGTGGTGCGCGGAGCGGCTTCGAGCGCGAAGCCGGTGAGGCCGGCGGCGGCCACGCGCTGCAGGCCGGCGGCGTCGAAGGGGTTGAGCATGCCCACGAGCACGCTGCCGGACTTCGCAAGCGCGCATTCGGCGTCGCTCGGGGCGCGCACCTTGAGCACGATGTCGGCGCCGAAGGCACCGGCCTGGTCGGTGATCTCGGCACCGGCCGCCTGGTAGGCCGCGTCGGTCG
>NZ_JBZAYE010001207.1:0-953 GCF_058244205.1 Variovorax sp. 20P10.2.4 | reverse complement strand
GCCATGATGCCCGGCAGCGGCAAGGTGCACGAGCCCGGCACCAGCGGCGTGGCGCCCGGCAGCGGCGTGATCACGTGGCCGCCGGTCTCGGTCTGCCAGAAGGTGTCGACGATCGGGCAGCGCTCGCCGCCGATATTGCGGTGGTACCACATCCAGGCCTCGGGATTGATCGGCTCGCCGACCGAGCCCAGGATGCGCAGGCTCGTGAGGTCCCAGTTCTTCGGATGCACCTTCTCGTCGCCCTCGGCCGCCTTGATCAGCGAGCGGATCGCGGTCGGCGCGGTGTAGAACACGCTGACCTTGTGCTTCTCGATCATCTGCCAGAAGCGCCCCGCGTGCGGGAAGGTCGGGATGCCCTCGAACACCACCTGCGTGGCGCCGGCCGCGAGCGGGCCGTAGGCGACGTAGGTGTGGCCCGTGATCCAGCCGATGTCGGCGGTGCACCAGAACACGTCCTCGGGACGGATGTCGAAGGTCCAGTCCATCGTCATCTTGGCCCACAGCAGGTAGCCGCCGGTGGCGTGCTGCACGCCCTTGGGCTTGCCGGTGGAGCCCGAGGTGTAGAGGATGAACAGCGGATGCTCGGCATTCACCGGCTCGGGCGCGCACTCGGTGCTCTGGCCCTTGAGCGCCTCGGCGAAGGTCTTGTCGCGGCCTTCCACGCGATTCCAGGCCGAGGCCGTGCGCTCGAACACGAACACGGTCTTGATCGACTCGCAGCCGCCGAGCGCGATGCCGTCGTCGACGATGGCCTTGAGCGGCAGCTCCTTGCCGCCGCGCAGCTGGAAGTTGGCGGTGATGACCGCGACCGCGCCGGCGTCGATGATGCGTTCCTGCAGCGCCTTGGCCGAGAAGCCGCCGAACACCACGCTGTGGGTGGCGCCGATGCGCGCGCAGGCCTGCATCGCGATCACGCCCTCGACCGTCATCGGCATGTAGACGATGACGCGGTC
>NZ_JBZAYE010001206.1:0-964 GCF_058244205.1 Variovorax sp. 20P10.2.4 | reverse complement strand
GGCACGGCCGTGAACAGGTCGGCCACGAGGCCGTAGTCGGCCACCGAGAAGATCGGCGCTTCCTCGTCCTTGTTGATCGCCACGATCACCTTGGAGTCCTTCATGCCGGCCAGATGCTGGATCGCGCCCGAGATGCCCGCTGCGATGTACAGCTGCGGCGCGACGATCTTGCCGGTCTGGCCCACTTGCCAGTCGTTCGGTGCGTAGCCCGCGTCGACGGCGGCGCGGCTGGCACCGAGGCCTGCGTTGAGCTTGTCGGCCAGCGGGGCCATCACTTCGGTGAACTTTTCGGCGCTGCCCAGGGCGCGGCCGCCCGAGACGATGATCTTGGCGGCCGTCAGTTCGGGGCGTTCGCTCTTCGTGACCTCGCGGCCCACGAAGCTGCTCTTGCCGCTGTCGGCCACGCCTTCGGCGGTTTCGATCGCTGCGCTGCCACCGGTGGCGGCCGCGGCGTCGAAGCCGGTCGTGCGAACGGTGATCACCTTGGTCGCATCGCTGCTCTGCACGGTGGCGATCGCATTGCCCGCGTAGATCGGACGTTCGAAGGTGTCGGGGCTGTCGACCTTGGTGATGTCGCTGATCTGCGCGACGTCGAGCTTGGCGGCCACGCGCGGCGCGACGTTCTTGCCGTTGGCGGTCGAGGGGAACAGGATGTGGCTGTAGTTGGAAGCGATCGCGAGGACTTGCGCCGCGACGTTTTCAGCGAGGTTCTCGGCGAGGCTAGCGCTGTCGGCGGCGATGACCTTGCTGACACCGGCGATCTGGGCCGCGGCCTTGGCGGCTTCGGCCGCGTTGGCGCCGGCCACGAGCACGTGGACGTCGCCGCCGCAGGCGAGCGCGGCGGTCACGGTGTTGAGGGTGGCCGGCTTGATGCTGGCGTGGTCGTGTTCGGCAATGACGAGTGCGGTCATGTTCGTTGTCTTCCTCAGATCACTTTGGCTTCGTTCTTCAGCTTGTCCACCAG
>NZ_JBZAYE010001205.1:0-1002 GCF_058244205.1 Variovorax sp. 20P10.2.4 | reverse complement strand
CTCGGGCTCGCAGGCCCAGTCGATGTTGGCCGAGGAGGTGCCGATCAGCGCGCCGAAGTTGCGCTCGCGCAGCACGGCCTGCGCCGTGGGCACCAGCTTGAGCGCGCTGCCCACGGCGTGCGCGGTGTCGAAGGCGCGCCGCGCATCGGAGCAGACGATGGTGCGGATCGGCTCGCCCGCCAGCAGTTCGGCCGCGCGCGCGGCCTGCTGCAGGCCGAGCTCGCTCAGCGGCTCGTCGGTGGCCTGGAAGATGCGCTGCGCGTTGCGGCCGGTCTGGCCGTGGCGCAGGAAGTAGAAGTGGTCGCAGGCCGGCGCCAGCGGCTGCGCGGCGGCGAGGGCGATCAGCTGGTCGAGGCCCGAGGGTCGGTGGCCGGAGGCGGAAGGAGTGGCGGCAGTGGTTTGGGACATGGCGTCGATTCTGCGCAATCCATGTGTCGCAGCGGCGGGCTCGGGTTTGCTCGATCTCAGTAGGCGAACTGCAGCGGCCGTCCCTCGCGCTGCGCCTCGACGTCGGCGCGGTGGAAGGGCAGCGCGTGCCACTGCTTGGCCGCGAACAGCGGCAGCTGGTCGTAGGCGCGCGGCGAAGCGAGGTCGCTGCTCTGGCCGTAGGTCAGCAGGCCCTGCGCCACCGGCCCGCGCTCGTCGAAGCCCACCACCTGGATGTAGCTGCTGCCGTAGTTGACCTGGTAGCCCTTCGGGTCGATCAGCGACTGGCCCTGCGACTCGAGCTTGTTGAGCACGCCCTCGAACTCGTCGCCGCCATGCAGCGCGATGCGCTGGCCGCGCACCTCGCGCGACTGCGGCACGCCCAGTGGCACGTCGGCCGCGAAGCCCGCGGTGCGCAGGATGCCGACCGCGTCGCCCAGCGCCTTGAAGACCGCGGCGCGGGTGGCGGGCGCGGCCATGTCGAGGCCGGCCGGCGTGGTCACGGGCTGAGCCGGATCGAAGGGCAGGCGCCAGACCTTCGGGATGTCCTTGGCCTTGCGCCAGAACTCGCGGAAC
>NZ_JBZAYE010001204.1:0-1003 GCF_058244205.1 Variovorax sp. 20P10.2.4 | reverse complement strand
GACGGCGAGACCATCGCGCGCGACTGCCACCTGTCGTTGCGCACGCTGATGCGGCTGTTCGCCGCCGAAGGCACCACGCCCGGCCGCTGGCTCTGGCAGCAGCGGCTCGAGGCCAGCTACCGGGCGCTGGCCGAAGGGCGCGTGCGGCAGGTGTCGCAGGCCGCGCTCGAGTTCGGTTTCACCGACCTCAGCCATTTCAGCCGCGCCTTCAAGGCGCGGTTCGGCCGGTCGCCGAAGGACGTGCAGGGCAAGGGCGCATGAGCGCGAAGGAGATGAACGAGATGGCCACCAAGGCGCCCACCACGATCGACGACTACATCGCCGCCGCCCCGCCCGAGGCCCATGCGCACCTGCGGCGCCTGCGCGCGCTGCTGCGGCGCGTGGCACCCGAGGCCCGGGAGGCCATCAAGTGGGGCACCCCCTTCTTCATCGAGCCGCGCTTCCTGTTCGCCTTCTCGGCCCACAAGGCCCACCTGGGCTTCGCGCCCTCGGCCGAGGCGCTCGAGGCGTTCCGCAAGGAGTTGGCCGGGCACCAGACCACCAAGGAACTGTTCAAGGTCCGCTATGACGAGCCGCTGCCCGAGGACCTGATCCGCCGCATCGCCGAGCACCGGCTGCGCGTGGTGAAGGCCCGCGAGGACGATTCGTTCTGGTGAAGCGCGGGCCGGCCGGCCGGCGGCGAGAATGAAACGCAGAGCCCCAGCCAGGACACCAGATTGCACGACATCGATCGCCCGGACCCTTCGCCTCGCTTCGCCAACCTTGCCATCGCCGCATCGGCCCTCGCAGAGGCCGAAGCGCTCGTCGCGCGGCTGCTGCTGCTGAGCACGCCCGCCGACAGCGCCTCGCCCGACCTGCAGGAGCACCTGGCCTCGGCCTGGTTCCGGCAGGTCGAGGCACTGGATGCGCTCGGGCGCACGGCCGAGGTGGTGGCGCTGGCCGATGCGCTGTGCGCGCATTTCGAGCCCGGTGCGCGCGATGTGGTGGCCCCGGTGTTCGCACC
>NZ_JBZAYE010001203.1:0-1015 GCF_058244205.1 Variovorax sp. 20P10.2.4 | reverse complement strand
CCGCGCGGCAGGCCGACATCCCGATCCAGCTCGAGGCGCTCGGCACCGTCACGCCGCTGGCCAACGTCACCGTGCAGCCGCAGGTCTCGGGCGTGCTGACGCAGGTGCTGTTCCAGGAAGGGCAGATGGTCAAGAAGGGCGACGTGCTCGCCACCATCGACCCGCAGCCCTACCAGAACGCGCTGGCCCAGGCCACCGGTGCGCGCCAGCGCGACGAGGCGCAGCTCGCCGCGGCGCGCGTCACCCTGCAGCGCTACCAGACCCTGCTGGGCCAGGACTCGATCGCGCGCCAGGACGTCGACACCCAGAGCGCGCTGGTCAAGCAGCTCGAGGGCACGGTCGCGATCGACCGCGCCAACGAGAACTCCGCGCGGCTGAACCTGACCTGGACCCGCATCGCGGCGCCGGTCGGTGGCCGCATCGGCCTGCGGCCGGTGGACGTGGGCAACTACGTCTCGACCGGCACCAGCGGCGGCATCGCCGTCATCACCCAGATCGCGCCGATCGACGTGGTGTTCTCGGTGCCGCAGGACCGCGTGCCCGAGGTGCAGGAGCGCCTCGCCGCCGGCGCCAAGCTGCCCGCCACCGCCTTCGACCGCACGCGCGTCAAGCAGCTCGCCACCGGCAGCTTCTCGACGCTCGACAACCTGGTCGACACCCAGACCGGCACGGTCAAGGCCAAGGCCCGCTTCGTGAATGCCGACGGCGCGCTGTTCCCGAACCAGTTCGTCAACCTGCGCCTGTTGCTGCGCACCGTGACCAGCGCCGTGGTGGTGCCGGTGACGGCGATGCGCAACGGCCCGAACGGCGACTACGTCTACGTGCTCAATGCCGACAACACGGTGTCGCAGCGCGTGGTGACGCGCGGCGAATCGAGCGTCGACAACATCGCGGTGACCGCCGGCCTGAATGCCGGCGAGGTGGTCGTGACCGAGGGCGGCGACCGCCTGAAGGACGGCGCGCGGGTGCAGACCCAGGCCGACCGGCCCGCGGTCGCGCCCGGTGCCGCCGCCAA
>NZ_JBZAYE010001202.1:0-1017 GCF_058244205.1 Variovorax sp. 20P10.2.4 | reverse complement strand
TCGCGCGCCATGCGGCTACGTTGATGGAGGCGGCACGCAGGTTGTCGGATGCGCTCGCGGCCACGCGCTACGAGCCGCTGGAAGGCCGCGCGCGCAGCCAGTGGCACCCTTAACTAGTCGGCCTTCACGCCCGCCGCCTTCACCACCGGCGCCCACTTCACGATCTCGCTGCGGATCGTCGCCTCGAATTCGGACGCGCTCGAGCCCACGGGCTCGACGCTGAGTTCGGCCAGGCGCTGGCGCACCTCGGGCAGCTGGATCACCTTGACGATGTCGCCCGAGAGCTTGGCCGCGATCGGTGCGGGGAGGCCGCGCGGCGCGACGAAGCCGAACAGGCTTTCGAGCGAATAGCCGGGGATGGTCTCGCCGACGGTCGGATAGTCGGGATAGATGCGGCTGCGCTTGGCATTGGTCACGGCCAGCACCTTGAGCTTGCCGGCCTTCACGTGCGGCAGCGCGGAGTCGAGCAGCACGAAGCCCACCTGCACCCGGCCGCTCAGCAGGTCGTTGTACGCGGGCGCGCTGCCGTTGTAGGGGATGTGGACCATGCCGGTCTCGGCGCGCACGTTCATCATCTCGCCCGCCAGGTGGGTGGCGGTGCCGATGCCCAGCGAGGCATAGCTGACCGAGCCCGGCTTGGCGCGCGCCTTCGCGATCAGCCCGGCCACGTCGTTGGCGGGGAACGAGGGAATGGCGACCAGCGCGATCACCGGGAAGCCCAGCAGGCTCAGCGGCGTGAAGTCCTTGGTGGCGTCGTACGGCAGGTCGTTGCGCAGCGAGGGATTGATGGTGAAGGCGCTGATGACGATGCCGAAGGTGTAGCCGTCGGCCGGCGCCCGCGCGATGGCCTGGGTGCCGACGATGGTGCCGGCGCCGGGCTTGTTGTCGACGATCACGCTCTGGCGCCAGAGCTCGCCGAGCTTCTGCCCGAGCAGGCGGCCGATGACGTCGGTGGCGCCGCCCGGCGGCAGCGGGATCACCATCTTCACGGGATGCGAGGGGAAGGCGGAAGCGGGC
>NZ_JBZAYE010001201.1:0-1022 GCF_058244205.1 Variovorax sp. 20P10.2.4 | reverse complement strand
AAGTTCGGCGGCGAAGCGAAGGCCTACGACCAGATCGACGCTGCGCCCGAAGAAAAGGCCCGCGGCATCACGATCAACACCGCGCACGTCGAGTACGAAACGGCCAACCGCCACTACGCACACGTCGACTGCCCCGGCCACGCCGACTACGTGAAGAACATGATCACCGGCGCCGCCCAGATGGACGGCGCGATCCTGGTGTGCTCGGCCGCCGACGGCCCGATGCCCCAGACGCGTGAGCACATCCTGCTGGCTCGCCAGGTGGGCGTGGGCTACATCATCGTGTTCCTGAACAAGTGCGACATGGTCGACGACAAGGAGTTGCTCGAGCTGGTCGAAATGGAAGTTCGCGAACTCCTCGACAAGTACGAATTCCCCGGCGACGACACCCCGATCATCCACGGCTCGGCGAAGCTGGCCCTGGAAGGCGACAAGGGCGAGCTCGGCGAAGGCGCGATCATGAAGCTGGCCGAGGCCCTGGACACGTACATCCCGACGCCCGAGCGCGCCGTGGACGGCACGTTCCTGATGCCCGTGGAAGACGTGTTCTCGATCTCGGGTCGCGGTACCGTGGTGACCGGCGCTGTCGAGCGCGGCGTGATCAAGGTCGGTGAAGAAATCGAAATCGTGGGCATCCGCCCGACGGTCAAGACCACCTGCACCGGCGTGGAAATGTTCCGCAAGCTGCTGGACCAAGGTCAAGCCGGTGACAACGTGGGCGTGCTGCTGCGCGGCACGAAGCGCGAAGAAGTCGAGCGCGGCCAGGTGCTGTGCAAGCCCGGTTCGATCAAGCCGCACACGCACTTCACCGCCGAGGTGTACGTTCTGTCGAAGGACGAGGGCGGCCGTCACACGCCGTTCTTCAACAACTACCGTCCGCAGTTCTACTTCCGCACGACGGACGTGACCGGCGCGATCGAGCTGCCGAAGGACAAGGAAATGGTCATGCCTGGCGACAACGTCAGCATCACCGTGAAGCTGATCAACCCGATCGCGATGGAAGAAGGCCTGCGCTTCGCCAT
>NZ_JBZAYE010001200.1:0-1024 GCF_058244205.1 Variovorax sp. 20P10.2.4 | reverse complement strand
GCGCACGCTGGCGCTGGCCTCGCGCGTGCAGGTGACGCTCAACACCCAGACCCGGATCCGCCGCGAGCGCGCGGCCGGCCAGCTCACGGGCATCGACTTGCTGTCGGGCGAGGCCGCGATCGACCTGCTGGCCGAGGGCGGCCCGTTCGGCGTGGTGGCCGGCGCCGGGCGCAGCCTCGCGCACGCGGGCCGCTTCGAGGTGCGGCACCTCGACGGCAAGGTCTGCGTGACCTGCATCGAGGGCGCGCTGCGCATCGAGCATCCGGCTGGTGTGCGCGCGCTGCAGGCCGGCCAGCAGGCGGTGTACGACGCGCAGTCGCTCAGCGGCATCGCGCGCGTCGCGCTCGAGAACGTGTCGGCCTGGCGGCGCGGCGAGCTGGTGTTCGACCAGACGCGGCTGGCCGAGGTGCTGGCCGAGATCAACCGCTACCGCGCGGGCCGCGTGCTGCTGGTGAACGGTGTCGCGGGCGAGAAGCGGGTCAGCGGCCGCTTCCGGCTGGCTTCGCTCGATTCGGCGCTGGCGCAGCTCGAGCACACCTTCGGGCTGCGTGCGCGATCGCTGCCCGGCGGGCTGCTGCTCTTGAGCTGAAGCGGCGGCTCAAAAAAAGTTGGGGGTTTGCGCACGGCCCGTTCGTCTTAGCGCACCGGAAATTCAGCGCACCGCCCACGGCGCGCGAACTCCACGACCTTCACTTTCGGGCAAGCACTTCTCATGAGCACACGCGGATCCCTGGGCACCCCCCACCCATCGACCAACCAGCCGGCCCGGCGGCGCTTCCGCATGGCGCCGATCGCGCGCGCCATCGCCGTGACGCTGGTCGCCAACGGCGCGCTCGTCGACGCGCAGGCGCAGCGTGCCTTCAGCGGCGCCTGGTTCGCCAACAAGACCACGGTGCAGGGCGCGGCCGCGGCCACGGGCCGCCTGCCCAACGGCATGCCCGCGTCGATGCTGACGAACCCCGGCGGGCAGCAGCGTGCCAGCGACGAACTGCGGCGCTCGATCGGCAACCTCGACATGGCGGCG
>NZ_JBZAYE010000120.1:0-16018 GCF_058244205.1 Variovorax sp. 20P10.2.4 | reverse complement strand
CGTCGCGGCAGGGGGGAGGGCTTGTCTCGTTTCATTCTTGTGATCCTCTGGGTGGGTGGGCTCTACACGGACGGGGGAAAGTCGTACAGCGCGGCCGGGTTGTCGACCAGCACGCGCCGGCGCTGCGCCGCGTCGGGCAGCCAGCGCGCCAGCAGGTTCAGCAAGGCGCCGTCGTCGGGCACCTGCGCGGCCTCGAAGTAGTTGATGTGCGGCCAGTCGCTGCCCCACACCACGCGCTCGGCATTGGCCCGCAGCAGCGCTTCGGCGAAGGGATCGATGTCGGCGTAGGGCGGGCCCAGGCCGGTGTTGCGGTCGGCGCCCGAGATCTTGGTCCAGGCCTTGCCGTCGGCGAGCAGCCGGCACAGCGTGCGAAAGCCCGGGTCCTCGATGCCGCGCGCGGCCGCCATGCGGCCCATGTGGTCGATCACCAGCGGCAGGCCCAGGCGCAGCAGGCGCGGCGCGAGCTCGACCAGGTCGGGCGCGTGGATCCAGATCTGCGCATGCCAGCCGCGTTCCGCGAGGCGCGGGGCGAGTGCTTCCAGCACCTCGATGCCGACGCCGTTGCGGTAGACCGCATGGCCGTCGCGCTGGAACAGGTTGAAGCGCACGCCGCGGATGCCCGCCGCATGCCAGCGGTCGAGCTCGGCATCGCCGGTGTCGGCGCGCGGCACGGCGATGCCGCGCAGGCGCTCGGGGTACTGCGACAGGGCTTCGAGCACCGCGCCGTTGTCGGTGCCGCTCGCGCTGCCGGTCACCAGCACGCCGCGCGCGAGGCCGAGCCGGTCGAGGTGCGCGATGAAGCCCGCGCCCGGGTATTCGGCGGGCGTGTAGCTGCGGTCCTCGGCGAGCGGAAAGCGTGCGTAGGGACCGAAGACGTGGGCATGGCTGTCGCAGGCGCCGGGCGGCAGCGCGAAGGCCACGGGTGCGAAGACCTCGTGGGGAGGCAGGCAGGGGCGGGTCATGCGGCGTGCCTCCTCAGTCGACCTTGAGCTTGCCGCTCTTCGCGAGCAGGCGGGCGCCCGCGTCTTCCTTCTTCAGCGTGGCGAGCCATTCCTCGGGCGAGGAGGCCTGGCCGGGGCTGCCGACCGAGATCAGGCGGCGCTTCACGTTCTCGTCGGCCAGCGCCTTGCGCAGCGCGGCATTGAGCGTCTGCACCACGTCGGCGGGCGTGCCGGCCGGCGCGAGCAGGCCGGTGGCGGTGGTGGCGTCGAAGTCCTTGAGGCCGGCCTCGCGCAGGGTCGGCACGTTGGGCAGCGCGGGGTCGCGTTCCTTCGACATCACGGCCACCGCGCGCAGCATGCCCGACTGGATGTGGGCGGCCGAGCTCGTGAGCTGATCCACCACCAGGTCGATCTGGCCGCCCAGCAGGTCGGTGAGGGCCGGGGCCGAACCCTTGTAGGGAACGGTGTTGAGGCTCAGCTTGCCGGCCTGCTCGAGCTGCAGCAGCGCGATGTGGTTGGTGGTGCCCGGGCCCGCATGGCCGGCCGTGACCTGGCCCGGCTTGCCGCGCGCGGCGGTGAGCAGTGTCTCGATGTCCTTGTACGGACCCTGGCCGCGCACCGCGATCACCAGCGGCGTGGTGGCGGCGAGGCCGATGGGCGCGAAGTTGTCGAGCGCGTAGGTGGTCTTCGTCATCAGCGGCAGCACGACCAGCGCATTGGGCGTGCTGACCAGCAACGTGTAGCCGTCGGGCTGCGCGCGTGCGACATACGAAGCGCCGATGGCGCCGCCCGCACCGGCGCGGTTGTCCACGATCACCGACTGGCCGAGGATCTGGCCGAGCGCGGGCGCGAGCGTGCGCGCGACCACGTCGAGGTTGCCGCCGGGCGCGAAGGGCACGACCAGCGTGACGGGCTTCTGCGGGAATTTCTGCGCGAAGGCGGGCAGGGCGATGGCTGCCGCGAGCATGGCCAGCACGGCGGGGAACAGTCTTCTTTTCATCGGGAGTCGTCTTGGTTCTTCGGGGGAGGCGGGGGCTTCAGTCGCGGAAGCCCGGATCCATGCGGTCGAGCTTGCGCAGCAGCGCCGGCCATTCCATGAGCCCGTAGGGGCGGCGCGTGCCGGGCTGGTAGTTGTTCCAGGTCTCCTCGAGCACGCTCTGCGGCACGGCCTTGAGCGGCGTGTTGCACGACATCGCGCCGATCTGCGCGCGGCAGGCCAGCTCGAGCCGGTGCATCCAGTTGAAGGCCTCGCCCACGCTGCGGCCCACCACCAGCGCGCCGTGGTTGCGGAAGATCACGGCCTCGCGGTCGCCCAGGTCTTCCAGCAGCGAGGCCTGCTCGGCGGTGTTGAGCACCACGCCCTGGTAGTCGTGGTAGCCGATCTTGAGGAAGCGCATCGCGGTCTGCGTGAGCGGCAGCAGCCCGCATTCGAGCGAGGACACGGCCATCGAGGCCCAGCTGTGGGTGTGGATCACGCAGGCCACGTCGGGTCGCGCGGCATGCACCGCGCTGTGGATCACGTAGCCGGCCTTGTTGATGCCGTAGTCGAGCTCGCCGAAGTCGGGCGAGGAGAGGATGCGGCCGTCGGCGTCGACCTTGATGAGGCTGGACGCGGTGATCTCCTCGTACATCATCCCGTAGGGGTTGATGAGGAAGGCGCCCTTCTCGCCGGGCACGTGCGAGGAGATGTGGTTGGCCATCATGTCGGACATGCCGTAGAGGTCGACCAGCCGGTAGCAGGCGGCGAGGTCGATGCGCGCCTGCCATTCGGCGGCGGAGCACTGGTCCTTCATGGAGGGGATCTGGAGCACGCCAGGGGTTGTCATCGCACGGGTCCTTTCTTCGATATCGGTGTGGGTTCAATCGGCGCCGAGCTGCAGGCGGCTGGGCAGGCGCTTCTCGATCGCGAACTTCAACAGCGCCGCGCAGCGGAAGATGCCGTGCGCGAACTTGCCGTAGGGCAGCGTGAGGAACAGCGCCATCACCACGCCCAGGTGCACGGCCAGCAGCAGCGCCATGAATTGCGTGTCGCGCCAGGCCAGCAGCGCCAGGCCCGTGAGGCTGGTCAGCAGCAGCAGCGCGATGAAGCCGCGGTCCATGGGCCGCTGCGCGACGTCGCCATGGGCCGGGTCGCGCCGCAGGTTGAGCCACAGCAGGCCGATCGGGCCGACCACCAGGCCGATGCCGCCGGCGGTGCCCAGCAGCACCGGCAGGCTGGTCAGCGCATAGGGCGCATGCAGGTCGAACAGGTAGTGGTAGAGCGTGGCCACGCAGGTCGAGGCGAAGCACAGCATGAAGCCGTAGAAGGTGAAGTGGTGGAAGCGCCGGCGCCACAGCGTGAAGCGGTCGTCCTCGTTGTTGCAGCCCTCGCCGTGGCCGCCGCCGAGGTACTTGAGGCGCAACGCGTCGTGCGCCGCTTCCGCGCTCGCGGGCCCGCGCACGCCCGCCATCGCCGGCGCGTTGCCCGGGTCGTTGGCCGGCGAGACCTCGCGCCAGAAACGCCGCACGCCCAGGGCCAGCGCGAGCAGCACGAACAGCGACACCGCGCCGAACAGCAGCGCGAGGAAGTTGTGCGGGAAGATTGCGTAGAAATTGCCGGCCAGCGGCTCGTGCAGCAGCGAGCCGCTCATCGCGACCGCGAGCACCAGGAACAGCGCGAGGCCGCCGGCCAGGGCCAGCGCAACCGTGAGCCCGGCCCTCTCGTAGAGCGAGCCCATCGCGGCGGGCCAGGCGTAGTCGTGGTAGGTCTGCATGCGCACCTGGGCCATGGCCTGCGGCACGTTGACCGCGAACTCGTGCGGCGGTGCGTACTGGCAGGCATGCAGGCAGGCGCCGCAGTTGTGGCAGAGGTTGGCCAGGTAGTGCGTGTCGGCCTTGCCGAACTCGAGCCGCCGCGTCATCGCGGGGAACACGGCGCAGAAGCCCTCGCAGTAGCGGCAGGCGTTGCAGATCTGCAGGATGCGCGCGACCTCGCCCTCGGGGGCGGTCAGCGGAAGGGCGGGCTGGATCGGGATCACGCGCGACGGGGTGGCGCCGATGCCGTCCGCATCGGCACGCGCGCGGGCGACGAGATCAGTGAGCTGCTGCAAGAGGGGTCTCCGGGGAATTCTTCGAAATGTTCTTGGCGGCCTTCGCTGCCTGTGTGCCGGCGATGCGGCCGAAGGCCGTGCCGATGCTCATGCCGACGCCCGCCGTGTAGCCCTTGCCGAGCACGTTGCCGGCCATCATTTCGCCGGCCACGAACAGGTTGGGGCTGGGCCGGCCGCCGAAGCGCACGGCCGCGGTCTCGTCCACCTTCAGGCCCAGGTAGGTGAAGGTGATGCCGGGGCGCACCGGGTAGGCGTGGAAGGGCGCGGTGTCGAGCGGGCGCGCCCAGTGCGTCTTGGCCGGTGCGAGGCCCTCGGTGTGGCAGTCGTCGAGCGCGGTGTGGTCGAAGCGGCCGACGCGGCAGGCGGCGTTGTAGTCCTGCACGGTGCGCACGAAGGTGGCTTCGTCCAGGCCGATCTTCTGCGCCAGCTCGCCGAGCGTGCCGGCCTGCGTGCCGGTGAACACCGGCGGCATGAAGCGCCCGACCGCCTTCTGGTCGATGATCGACCAGGCGATCTGCCCCGGTTGCTGCGCCACCAGCCGGCCCCAGATCGCATAGCGCTTGGGCCAGAAGTCCTCGCCCTCGTCGTAGAAGCGCCGTGCTTCGCGGTTGACCACCACGCCGAGCGAGACGCAGTCGATGCGCGTGCAGATGCCGCCGTCGTAGAGCGGCGCGCGCGCGTCGATGGCGACCATGTGGCCCTGCGAGGGATCGCCGATGCTGTCGGCGCCCGCGGCAATCATGTGCTTGAGCAGCACGCCCTGGTTGAAGCGCGTGCCGCGGATCAGGAAGTTGTCGGCCGGCCATTCGCCGCGCTCGTTCTGGCCCCAGGCCTCGCGCAGCCATTCGCGGTTCGACTCGAAGCCGCCGGCCGCGAGCACGCAGCTCTTGGCCGCGATGCGTTCGCCGGCCTCGGTGCGCACGGCCACGAAGCGCTCGCCGTCGAGCTCGACCGAGGCCACGGGCGTGTCGTAGCGGATCTGCACGCCGAGCCGTTCGGCGCTGCGGAAATAGGCATTGACCAGCGCCTTGCCGCCGCCCATGAAGAAGGCATTGGTGCGCGCCACGTGCAGCGCGCCCGACAGCGGCGGCTGGAAGTGCACGCCGTGGCCGCGCATCCAGTCGCGGCAGTTCGACGAGGCGCGGATCACGAGCCGCGCGAGGTGCTCGTCGGTGAGGCCGCCCGTCACCTTCAGCAGGTCCTGCCAGTACTCCTCTTCAGGGTAGGCATCGACCAGCACGTCCTGCGGCGCGTCGTGCATGCAGCGCAGGTTGCGGGTGTGCTGCGAATTGCCGCCGCGCCATGCCTTGGGCGAGGCCTCCAGCAGCAGCACCGAAGCGCCGGCCTCGCGCGCCATCAGGGCGGCGCACAGCGCGGCATTGCCGCCGCCGACAACCAGTACGTCTATCACTCGTGGGTCTCCTTGGAATCCAGGAGACTTTAGGCAGCGCGGCCTTCACGCGAAAGGCCGGATGAGGCAACGGGTGTTCAGTTTTCGAGAAGACTCGCACCGGTCCAGCGGCCGTCGCGAACGAGGCTGCGGGCCGTGTCGGCCACCACCACGCGCGTGGCCAGCGCGGCCGGCGAGAGCTCGTCGTCCGACAGGCTCACGAGCAGGTTGCGCCGGCCCACGTGGGCATCGGCGATCTGCGTGAGCTCGAGGTCGTCGCGGTCGTGGCGCGCGGTGGCGGCGCCGGGCTGCACGGTGGCACCGTAGCCGGCGCGCACCGCGTCCATCAGCAGCGCGAGGCCGTCGACCTCGGCCACGATGTTCGGCTGCACGCGCGCGCGCAGGAAGGCCGCCATCAGCGTGGCGCGCAGGCCGTGGCTGCCGCTCGGCAGGATCAGCGGCACCTCGGCCAGTTGCGAGAGCCGCACCTTGTTGCCCAGGGGGCGCTTCGCGAGCGTGGGCGAGGCGACCACGAAGAGCTTCTCGGCCAGCAGCGGCGAGACGCTCCAGCGCCGCGGCGTGTCGGTCTGGAACAGCACGGCCAGGTCGAGCTGGCGCGCATGCAGCATGGTCGTGAGATGGCCCGACAGCGCCTCGACCATGTGCAGCCGCACCTCGGGATAGCGCTCCTGCATGGCGCGCATCAGCGGCACGCCGAGCACGGTGGCGGTGGTGGGCGCGAGGCCCACGCTGACGTGGCCCGACAGCCGCGCCTGCTGCGCCGCGCGCACCGCGTCGTCGGCATGGCGCAGCGTGAGCTGGGCCTGCTGCAGGAAGGCCAGGCCGGCATCGGTGGGCGTGACGCCCGTGGAGCTGCGCTGCAGCAGGCGGGTGGCGAGCTCGCTCTCGAGCCGGCTGATCTGCTGGCTCAGCGCCGAGGTGACCACGCCGAGTTCGACCGCCGCGCGGCCCATGCTGCGCAGTTCGCAGACCTTGACGAAGTAGCGCAGTTGCCTCAGTTCCATGCGCGCATCATCGCGCAGGCGCCACCTCGCTCGCGCGACGGCGCAGCAGCAACCATCCGAACAGCGGGGCGGTGACGTACATCGCCACCGAGTACACCGCGGCCGGCAGCGCGAGCTGGAAGCTGCCGAGCACGCTGACCGCGACGAAGATCGCCAAGGTGGAGTTGTGGATGCCGATCTCGTAGCTGATGGCGGTGGCCAGCGGCTTCTCGAGGCCCGCGGCGCGGCTCAGGTAGTAGCCCGCGAGCAGGCTCAGCACGTTGAACAGCACCACCGGCAGGCCGATCTCGGCGAAGGTGGCGGCCATGGTCTTCCACTCGTTCGCGATCGCCAGCACCGTGACCACCGCGAGCACCACGCCGCTGAAGATCTTGGTCGGCTTCTCCATGCGCGCCGCGAAGCCGGGCCGGCGCGAAGCCACGAACATGCCGATGGCCACCGGGATCAGCACGATGGCGATCACCTCGACCAGCTTGCGCGTCTGCAGCGGCACCACCTGGCCGCTCTGCGCGAAATGGTTGATGGCCCAGTTGGCGATCAGCGGCAGCGTGACGATCGACAGCAGCGTGTTGACGGCCGTGAGCGAGATGTTCATCGCCACGTTGCCGCCGAACAGGTGCGAGAACAGGTTGGCCGAGATGCCGCCGGGCGAGGCCGCGAGCAGCATGAGCCCGATCGCGAACACCGGCGAGAGCCCGAAGCCCACGATGATCGCGTAGCAGGCCAGCGGCAGGCCGATGACCTGCAGCAGCAGCGCGATGGTCACGGCCTTCGGATGCCGGAACAGGCGCCGGAAGTCGTCGAGCGAGAGCGACAGCCCGAGCCCGAACATCACGAGCGCGAGCGCGCCGAACAGGAAGCGGGTCACGATGAGCGTGGCGTCCATGGGTGTTGTCTCCTCATTCGTCGTTCTAAAAAAATGGCTGCCGGCCCCCGTCGCGCGGGTGCTGGCAGCCTGGGAAACCGGGGTCGACGCGTCTTAGTTTTTGTAGCTGTCGTCGATGCGGTCGAGTTTGCGGATCAGCGAGGGCCAGACGAACATGCCGCCGAGGCCGCCGCTTTGCACCTTCATGGCCTGGCCCACGCCTTCGATGATCTGCGGGTTCACGTGCGTGAGTTCGCTGCCGCCCGATTGGGCCGCGATCTGGATCTGGCAGGTGTTCTCGAAGGTGTACATCGAAAGGAACGCATCGGCAATGGTCTTGCCGCAGGTCAGCAGGCCGTGGTTGCGCAGCATCAGGAAGTTGGCGTGGCCCATGTCGGCCTGCAGCCGCGGCTTCTCGTCGTCGCGGAAGGCCACGCCCTCGTAGTCGTGGTAGGCCAGCGAGGCCAGCACGAAGGTCGACTGCTGGCTGATCGGCAGCACGCCGTTCTTCTGCGCGCTGACCGCGATGCCGGCCTTGGTGTGCGTGTGCAGCACGCACTGGATGTCCTCGCGCGCGGCATGCACGGCGCTGTGGATCACGAAGCCGGCCGGGTTCACGGGGTAGGGCGAGTCGATGATCTTGTTGCATTGCTGGTCGACCTTGACCAGGCTCGAGGCCGTGATCTCGTCGAACATCAGGCCGTAGGGATTGATCAGGAAGTGGTGCTCGGGGCCGGGCACACGCGCGCTGATGTGGGTGAACACGAGGTCGCTCCAGCCGTACAGCGCCACCAGGCGGTAGCAGGCGGCGAGGTCGACGCGCAACTGCCATTCCTCGGCGGAGACGAGCTTCTGGACTTCGGATTGGGTGGTGGCGTTCATGGTGTGGGTCCTTTGGAGGTATGGGTTCAGGCCGTGGCCGGCTCCTTCAGTGCCGACTTGTAGATGCTCTGCTTGGGCTGCGCCATCACGCGCCGCAGCAGCGGTTCGAATTCGGCGATCGGCAGGGTCTCGGCCTTCGGGTCGAAGGCCGGGTTGTCGTAGAGCGCGCAGAACTCGGCCGTGCGCTCGTAGTAGGGATGGTCCTTGAAGTTGTCGCGCATGTCGCGGTCCAGCCCGATGTGGTGGAAGAAGTAGTGGCCCTGGAAGATGCCGTGGTTCTGCACCATCCAGTGGTTGGCCTCGCTCACGAAGGGCTTGAGGATCGCGGCGGCGATGTCGGGGTGGTTGAAGCTGCCGAGCGTGTCGCCGATGTCGTGCAGCAGCGCGCACACCACGTACTCCTCGTCGCGGCCGTCGCGCAGCGCGCGCGTGGCGGTCTGCAGCGAGTGGGTGTAGCGGTCGACCGGAAAGCCGCCGTAGTCGCCCTCGAGGATCTGCAGGTGCTTGATCACGCGCTCCGGCAGGCCGCGCGTGAACTGCATGAATTCGCCGCCGATCAGCTGCCAGTCCTCGCGCGTGCTGTCCTGCATGCTCTTGAAGCTTGCCCGTGCATTCATCGTTGTCGTCTCCGGTGGGTCTCTCGTTCGTGGGTGAGGGCACTGTAGACCCGGGCTTGACGCTCAACTGTCAAGAATTTGACAATTGAGGCTGCTGGTAAACCCCGCCCGCGCCTGTCGCCGACTTGTCTCGCGCCATCGGCCTCCACCTTTTTCCGGCCACCGCCGCACCGCATGTCCGCTCCCGCCAAACCGCGCCTGTCCGCCGCCCACCGCGCGGCGATGGAGTCCAACCCCTGGTTCATGAGCATGCCGCGCGCGCAGCGCGAGAACCTGCTGGGCGCGGCCGAGCTGATCCACCTGCGGCGCGGCGCCATGGTGTTCCGCCAGGGCGATCCGGTGATCGCCGACGGCGGCTTCTTCGGGCTGGCGGCGGGCACCATCAAGATCTCGTCGCTGCGCCAGGACGGCCGCGAGGCGATCCTCGCGGTGCTCGAGCCCGGCAACTGGTTCGGCGAGATCACGCTGATCGACGGCTCGCCGCGCACCCACGATGCCACCGCGCTCGAGGCGCTCGACCTGTTGGTGATCTCGCCGCAGGCCTTCGGCCAGCTGATGCGCGACGTGCTGTTCGCCAACGCGATCGCCGCCATGCTGGCCGCGCGCGTGCGCATGCTCTACGGCCTGGCCGAGGACGCCACGCTGCGCAGCCTGCGCGCGCGCGTCGCGCACCGCCTGCTGGTGCTGGCGCGCGGCGATGCCACGCAGTCGCAGCACACGCGCCAGCGCGTGGCGCTGCCGCAGGAGGCGCTGGCGATGATGCTCGGCGTGACGCGCCAGACGCTGTCGAAGGAACTCAACGCGCTGGCGGGCGAGGGCGTGGTCGCGCTGGGCTATGGGCGCATCGAGCTGGTGTCGCTCGACGCGCTTCAGCAACTGGTGCGCGCCGGCTGAACGCGCCGGCCCAGCAGCGCCACCGAGCAGGCCGCCGCGACGACGATCGCCACGGCCACGGCCATCACCGCGAAGAAGGCCTGGTCGAAGGCCGTGTGCGCGAGCGCCACCAGCTGCGTGCCGATCTGCGTGGGCAGCGTCTCGGCCGCGAGCAGCGCGCCGTCGATGCCGTCGCGCGCCGAGGCCGGCACCGCCAGCGTGTCGGGAATGGCCAGCGTGGCCGTGTAGGTCGACGAGAGCACGCTGCCGAGCAGCGCGATGCCGAGCACGCCGCCCAGTTCGTACGACACCTCCTCGATCGACGCCGCCATGCCCGCGTGTTCGGCCGGCGCGTTGTTCATGATCGCGTTCGAGGCCGCCGTGATGGTCGCGCCCACGCCCAGGCCCAGCAGCACCAGCACCGCGAGCTTGAGCACGCCCGTGGCATCGACGGCCAGCGCCAGCCCGCACAGCGAGAGCGCCGTGGCCAGGAGGCCGCCGAGGATCAGCGGGCGCGAGCCGGTGCGCGACAGCACCATGCCCGCGAGCGGCCCCGCCACGAAGGCGGCGAGCGGCACCGGCAGGATCGCCAGGCCCGCCTGCAGCGGCGAGAGGCCGGTCACCAGCTGCAGCCGCTGGCTGAACACCAGCTCGACGCCGATCAGCGCCACCGAGGCCACGATGGCCGCGATCACGCCGCCCGAGAAATACGGGTCGCGGAACAGCCGGAAGTCGACCAGCGGGCTCGCGCTGCGCCGCTGGCGCCGCACGAACAGCGCCATGGCCAGCAGGCTCGCGGTGGCGCTGATACCCATCGCGAGGCCCGAGGGCACGGGCTTGGCGAATTCCTTGATCGCGAGCACCAGGCAGACCAGCGCCACGAACACCTGCACCGAGCCGAGGACGTCGAAGGGCTTCGGCTGCGCGGTGGCGCCCGCGCGCCGCCCCGGCAGCAGCCAGGCGCCGAGCACCAGCGCGAGCACGACCACGGGCACGTTGATGAGGAACACGGAGCCCCACCAGAAGTACTCGAGCAGCACGCCGCCGACCACCGGGCCGAACGCGGCGCCGCCCGAGGCGACCGAGGCCCAGACGCCGATGGCGACCGCGCGCTCGCGCTCGTCGGCGAAGGCGAGCCGGATGATGGCCAGCGTGGCCGGCATCATCATCGAGGCGCCCACGCCCAGCAGGCCGCGCGCCGCGATCAGCGCCGCGGGGCTGCCGGCATAGGCGGCGCACAGTGAGGCCACGCCGAAGACGATCAGGCCCGCGAGGAACATGCGCTTGTAGCCCACGCGGTCGCCGAGCGCGCCCATGCCGAGCAGGAAGCCCGACACCACCACCGTGTAGGCGTTGACGATCCAGAGCTTCTCGGACGAGGAGGCCGCGAGGTCGTGCGTGAGCGTGGGCAGCGCCGTGTAGAGCACGGTCATGTCGACCACGATCAGCAGCAGCGCCATCGAGACGATCACCAGCGTGATCCATTTCTTGAACACGGTATTCATCGCTCAGGCCTCCAGTTCCTTGAGCATCGTGACCGAGACCGGCATGCAGCCGCGCGCCTCGAAGAAACGGTGTGCGCCCTGGTTGCCGATGCCGCTCTCGAGGAACAGGCGCGCGATGCCGCGCTGGCGCAGTTCGGCGCAGACCCAGTCGAACAGCTGGCCGCCGACGCCGGCCGACTGGAACGGCGCATCGACCACGAGGTCGTCGAGCGTGGCGAAGGCGCGCGCGGCGCGCCGGGCCTCGTCGATGGACACCAGCGCGATCGCGGCCAGCGCATCGCCGGCATGCGCGGTGGCGATCAGCGAGACGGCCGTGGCCGGCGGCAGCGCGAGCGTTTCGCGCAGTTCGGCGCGCAGCACGTCGGGCAGGTCGCGGCGCCATTCGCCGGGCGCGACGGCGCGCGCGCCCTGCAGCTCGGAATGCGAGATGTAGCGCGGGCTCAGCTGGCGCATGAACAGCGCGGCGATGGCGGCTTCCTGCGCGGGGTCGTGGCACCAGCGCAGGGTCAAGGGGGCGGTGTGGATGCGGGGCATCGCGAGACGGGAGATCGGCATACGAACGAACTTCTCTTTTCAGGGACGGGGCGAGGTCGCCTCGCCTGGACCGCCGATCTTGCTTCAATAGAATGGATGAATAAAGATGAAACCCATCTGATAAATAGATAGAAGAGGCCGTGCCATGGAATGGACCGTCGACCAGTTGCGCCAGTTCGTCACCACCGCCGACTGCGGCTCGTTCTCGGCGGCCGCGCGCCGGCTCGGCAAGGCGCAGTCGGCCGTGAGCACCGCCATCGGCCTGCTCGAGGCCGACCTCGGCGTGGCGCTGTTCGATCGCTCGCGGCGCAATGCGCAGCTGTCCGAGGCGGGGCAGGTGCTGCTGCTCGAGGCGCGTGAGCTGCTGCGCCAGGCCGAGCAGCTCGACCAGCGCGCGCGCTCGCTGCACGATGGCAGCGAGGCCGCGCTCTCGATGGCCTTCGACGAGGCGCTGCCGTACACCGCCATCGCCACGCTGTTGCGAGAGATCTCGGTGAAGTACCCGAGCCTCGAGCTCACGCTGCTCAACGGCACCGCCACCGAGGTGGCCGACTACGTGGAGCAGGAGCGCGCGAGCGTGGCCTTCCATTTCGACCGCGGCCCGGCGCGCGCCTGCTTCGAGCTGCGCCGCATCGGCAGCGTGCCGCAGGGCGTGTTCGTGGCGGTCGACCATCCGCTGGCCGATGGCCGCACCGTGCGGCGCAAGGACCTGGTCGGCCACCGGCAGCTGCTGATGCATGCGGACGACGTGCACGAGGTGGCCTACAGCCCGCGCGTCTGGCGCTCCGACAGCTTCTACAGCACGGCCGAGATGGTGGCCGACAAGCTCGGATGGGCCGTGCTGCCGGTCAACATCGCGCACTACGAGGGCTACCGCCAGGCCCTCAAGGAACTGCCGTGCCCCGCGCTGGCGCTGCCGCGGCTGTCGGTGCGCATGCTGTGGCTGCAGGGGCGGCCGCTGGGCGCCACCGCGCGCTACGTGCAGCAGCGCTTCGCGGAACTGCTGCTCGACAGCACGGCCTGAGCCGCCGCGCGGCTTCGCCCCGACCTTCCTGAACCGATGCATTCCGCCCGCGGGCGGCGGCCTGCGCATGCCTGTCCGGTGGCATGGCTCTTGCGAAGAAGTCGCCCGATGGGAAACTTATTCACCAAACTTGGGCAACTCCTGATACAGGATTTACCCCTGAAACGGTGGATTTTGCTTCTCAGGGAAAGCGATATGTTTCCCATTGGGAAACAAAACTAATCTTCGCGCAGCTTCACCGCCCGTGCACGAAAACGGGCAACCCACGCCGCCGCCGCCCTCGAGGCGGGCGGTCCCCGTCAGCAGAGCCATCAACCTCGCATCGGAGAGCCACCACCATGAATCACCCCGCCAATCCCGCGCTGGCCCAGGAGGGACGGTCGGCCGAGACCGACAGCTCCGAAGTCAGCCGTGTCGTGTTCGCCAGCTCGGTCGGAACCATCATCGAGTGGTACGACTTCCTGATCTACGGCACCGCCGCCGCGCTGGTCTTCAACAAGATCTTCTTTCCCGCCGACGACCCGCTGATGGGCACGCTGGCCGCACTGGGCAGCGCGGCCGTGGGCTTCTTCGCGCGGCCTTTCGGCGGCGCGGTGTTCGGCTACTTCGGCGACCGGCTGGGCCGCAAGTCGATGCTGCTGCTGACGCTCGCGATCATGGGACTCGGCACCTTCGCCATCGGCCTGTTGCCGACCTACCAGCAGATCGGCGTCTGGGCGCCGATCCTCTTGATCGTGCTGCGCATCGTGCAGGGCATCGGCCTGGGCGGCGAGTGGGGCGGGGCGGCGCTGATGGTGCTCGAGCATGCGCCGAAGCGCCGGCGCGGGCTCTGCGGCAGCCTGGTGCAGGTCGGTTTTCCGATCGGCCTGATCCTGCCGGCCGGCGTGTACTCGATGGTGTCGACCTTGCCCGAGGAGGACTTCATGGCCTGGGGCTGGCGCGTGCCCTTCCTGCTGAGCGTGGTGCTGGTGGCGCTGGGTGCCTTCATCCGCACGCGGGTGTCGGAGTCGCCGGTGTTCCTCGAGATGAAGGCCAAGAAGGAGATCGCGCGCAACCCCTTCGCCGAGGCCGTGTTCCGCGACCCGAAGAACTTCCTGATCGCGGTGGGCCTGAAGATCTGCGAGGTCTCGTGGGTCTACATGCTCACGGTGTTCATGGTGGTCTACGCGACCAAGAACCTCGGCCTGCCCAAGGAGATGCTGCTCAACGCGATCATGGTCGCGGCGGCGATCGAGGTGGTGACGATTCCGCTGTTCGGCTGGCTGTCGGACATCATCGGCCGCCGCCCGTTCTACTTCGCGGGCACGCTCTTCACCATCGTCTTCGCGTTCCCGCTGTTCTGGCTGGTGGACACGCGCGATCCGTGGATCATCATCGCCGCGACCGCGGTGGCGCTGAGCTTCGGCCACGGCCTGATGTTCGGCCCGCAGGCCACCTACTTCCCCGAGTTGTTCGGCGCACGCGTGCGCTACACCGGCGCCTCGTTCGGCTTCCAGGTGTCGGCCGCGCTCGGCGGCGGGCTGGCGCCGATCCTCGCCACCCTGCTGGTGGGCAAGCTCGGCGGCACCGCGGGCGTGTCGATCATGCTGATCGGCCTGGCCTGCGTGACCCTGGTGGCGGCCTTCTTCGCGCACGAGACGCGCGACGACTCGGTGCGCAACTTCTGAGCGCGGCCGCATGACCTTCGTCGTGACCGAAGCCTGCATCGCATGTCGCTATGGCGAGTGCGTGTCGGTGTGCCCGCAGAACGCCTTCCACGAAGGACCGAACTTCGTGGTCATCGACCCGCGCGCCTGCGCCAACTGCGGCCTGTGCGAGATGGTGTGCCCGGTGCAGGCGATCCATCCCGCGGCCGACCTCGCGCCCGACCAGCGCGACTGGATCGCGCTCAATGCGCGGCTCGCGGCGCAGTGGCCGGTGGCGGCCGACACCCGGCCGCTGGCCGATGCCGATGCGCATGCCTTCGACACGGCCAAGCGCGAGCGCCTGATCCTCGAACCATGAACCCCAACGCCTTTTCATCCAGAACGAAAGACCCGCGAATGCACATGACCTTCCTGCTCTACGAGGGCATCGAGCCCGTCGACCTCGCCGCCATCGGCGTGGTCTCGATGGCGCGGCGCGTGATCCCCGAGCTTGGCTACCAGACCGTGTCCTTCGACCGCGCACCAGTCACGCTCGCCAACGGGCTGCAGGTGCTGCCGAACAGGAGCTTCGAGGAAGTGCGCGAGGTCGACGTGCTGCTGGTGCCCGGCGGGCCCGGCTGGCGCGCCGCCTCGCAGGACGCACGCGTGCTCGAGTTCGTGCGCCGCGTCGCGCCCGAAGCGCTAGTCTGCTCGGTCTGCACCGGCGCGATGATCCTGGCCGAGGCCGGCGTGCTCGACGGCCTGCGCGCGACCACCAAGTTCGAGGTGGTGCCACCCGAGACCTCGCCGCTCGATGAACTGCGGCAACGCTATCCGGCGATCCGCACCGAGCCCGCGCTCGTGGTCGACAACGGCCGCGTCGTCACCGGCGGCGGCGTCACGCTGTGCATCGACGCCGTGCTGTACCTGATCGAGAAACGCTTCGGCCCCGCACCCGCGGCCGAGGTGGCCCGGATCATGGAATACGGCGCCGCGCGCGAGGCCAACCGGCTGCGCTTCGCGGCCTGAGCGCCTTCGATTTCCAAAAGTTGTCCAATGGGAAACTTCGATCTAGAATCGAATCCACCCGCTGCGGCGATGTCCCCGTCCCCCACCCATCCATTCATCCACAGGAGTCAAACACCATGTCCGCCGTCTTCAAGGAACGCCTCTCCGGCAAGCTGCAACCCACCCTCGGTGGTTCCGTCTACGTCGATCCCGCCACGCTCGAATGGCGGCCCTCGCAGTTTCCGAAGATCCAGATGAAGGTGCTCTACCGCAACGACGCATCGGGCGAGATGACGGTGCTGCTCAAGTGGGAACCCGGCGCGGTGCTGCCGTTCCACAAGCATCCCGAGATCGAGCAGAGCTGGGTGCTCGAGGGTTCGTTCTCGGACCACGACGGCATCTGCCGCGCGGGCCAGTTCGTCTGGCGCCAGCCGGGCTCGCTGCACGAGACGCGCTCGGACGAGGGCTGCACCATCCTCGCGATCTATCGCAAGCCCAATGTGTTCTTCAACGCGGCGGGTTTCGAAGCCGACAAGAACTGAGATCTTCTCGCGCGGTGCCGGTCATCCGGGCAACCGGGTGTGCCGGCAGGTAAACCGGTTCCGTTAAATTCGGAGCATGGTTGCTTCAAAGAAAACCG
>NZ_JBZAYE010000012.1:0-37723 GCF_058244205.1 Variovorax sp. 20P10.2.4 | reverse complement strand
CCGGCCGCGTGCCGATGCGGTCCACCGCCGCCGAAGCCACGGCCACGCCGAGCGCGATGCCGAGGAACATGGTGGAGGCGAACAGGCTCACCGCGGTGCCGCGCAGCGCGGGCACCATCTGCGTGGCATGGGTCTGCAGCGTGCCGTGCAGCGCGTAGAAGCCCAGGCCCGCCACCAGGCAGGCCGGCAGCGCCAGCACCCAGTGCTGGCCGAGTGCGAGCGCCAGCCAGCCCAGGCCCAGCGCGATGCCGCCGCCCAGCACCAGCCCGCCTTCGCCGAACACCGCCAGCAGCCGGCGCGCCGCGAAGGCATAGAAGAAGCCGCCCACGCCATAGAGCGCCACCACGCCCGCCGCGCTCGAGAGCCCGAGGCCGTATTCGCGCACCAGGAAGGCCGGCAGGAAGGCCAGGCCCGAGAAGGCGAAGGCGCCCTCGGCCATCACCACCAGCAGCATCCAGCGCGCCCAGGGCTCGGCCAGCACGCGCAGGATGTCGCGCAGGTGCCCGTGGCCGTGACCGGAGGGCGCGCGCACCGGCTCGGCGCGCACCTCGCGGTTCAGGCTGATCGCGAGGCCGCCGACGCAGAACACCACGGCCAGCAGTGCGAACACCGCGCGCCAGCCCAGCCATTCGGTGAGCACGCCCGACACCCACTGCCCGGCGATCATGCCGCCCAGCGACAGCATCAGGAAGCGCGCCAGCACCGGCTGCCGCTCGGCATAGGGCACGGTGTCGCCGACCCAGGCCAGCACCAGCGCGATGATGCCGGCCGCCGCGGCGCCGGCGAGGAAGCGCGCCACCACCAGCATCTCGAGGCTCATCGCCACCAGCGCCAGCAGGTTGCCGGCCACGCAGCCCAGCGCCGCGAAGCCGATGGTGCGGCGCTTGCCGAAGCGGTCGCCGAGCGGGCCGAACAGCAGCTGCAGCAGCCCATAGGCCACCGCGTAGACCGACACCGTGAGCGCCGCGCGGCCGGTGGTGACGCCGAAGCTCTGCGCCAGCGCGGGCAGCATCGGGTCGCAGACGCGCATCATCGCGCTGCTGCAGCAGTGCACCGTGGCCAACGCCGCCAGGCCACCGGGCCGCACGCGGGTCATCGGGCCTGCGCGTCCTGCTTCTCGAAACCGGGGCGGGGAATCAGCGACAGCCAGGCGGTGCTGAGGCCGCCGTCGACCAGCAGGTCCTGCCCGTTCACGTAGCCCGAGCGCGGGCTGGCCAGGAAGGCCACCACCTCGGCGATGTCCTTCGGTCCGCTGATGCGCCCGGCCGGCACGATCGCCTCGCGCTTCGCGAGCACCTCGGGCTGGGTGTAGATGCCCTCGGTGAGCGGCGTGCGCACCATCGCCGGGCTCACCACGTTGCTGCGGATGCGGTGCTCGCCGAGCTCCACCGCCAGCAGCTGCGACAGCATCTTCACGCCCGCCTTGCTGATGCTGTAGGGCCCGCTGTAGGGCTGCGGCACGCGGCCCGAGATCGAGGCCACGTGCACCATGCTGCCGCCGCCCGCGGCGATCATCTGGCGGCCGAAGGCCTGCGCGCACAGCAGGAAGCCGTCGAGGTTCACCGCCATCAGCCGGTGCCAGCGCTCGATGTCGATGTCCATCAGCGCCGCGGCGTAGATCGTGGCCGCGTTGTTCACCAGCACGTCGCAACGCCCGAGCTCGCGCTCCACCGCTGCCGCGGCGCGTTCCACGTCGGCCTTGTCGGTGATGTCGCAGCCCAGCGCGATCGCGCGTGCGCCGCTTTCCGCGATGTCGGCCGCGGCGCGCGCCGCACCCGCCTCGTCGCGGTCGAGCAGCGCCACCTTGGCGCCCACCGACGCGAGCTCGCGCGCGATCTCGATGCCGATGCCGCCGGCCGCGCCGGTGACCACGCAGACCTTGTCTTCCAGTTGCAGCCAGTTCGCGGTCATGGCGTCAGACCTGCGGGTTGGCGATGCGCAGCACCAGGCCGTCGAGCGCCGCGCTCATCACGAGCTGGCACGAGAGACGGCTCGTGGCCTGGCGCGGCGCGGCCGTGTAGTCGAGCATCTGGTCCTCGGTCGAGGCCATGGCGGGCAGTGCGTCCGCGGGGCCGTCTTCCACGAAGACATGGCAGGTGGCGCAACTGAGCGAGCCGCCGCAATCGCCGACGATCTCGTCGATGCCGTGGTCGCAGGCGGCGCGCATGAGGTTGGTGCCGACGGGAACGTCGACGTCGCGGCGGGCGCCGTCGGCGCAGATGAAGGTGGCCTTGGTCATGGCGCCACTGTCGTGTGCGGGCGTCCCGGTGTCAGTCCCCTCGGAGGGGACGGGCGCGGCGCGGCACTCCTGCGCACACTCGCGGCATGCAATCCATCGCCATCCATCGCCACGGCGGGCCCGAGGTCCTCGAAGCCCTGAACCTCGAACTGCCGCCGCCCGCGCCGCGCCAGGTGCGCGTGCGCCACACCGCCATCGGCCTCAACTTCTCCGACATCAACGTGCGCAACGGCGGCTTCTACCTCGGCCGCGGGCCGCGCTTCCCCGTCATCCTCGGCAACGAGGCCGCCGGCGTGGTGGAGGCGGTGGGTGCAGAGGTCACCGAATGGCGCGCGGGCGACCGCGTGGCCTATGCCGGCACCGGCGGCCTGTTCTTCCAGGACACCGGCGCCTATGCCGAGGCGCGCAACCTGCCGGCCGACTGCCTGGTGCGCCTGCCCGACGACATCGACGACCGCCAGGCGGCCGCCATGCTGCTCAAGGGACTGACCGCCTCGGTGGTCATCCACCGCTGCCATCGGCCACAGCCCGGCGACACCATCCTCGTGCATGCCGCCGCGAGCGGCGTCGGCAGCCTGCTCGCGCAATGGAGCCGGCACCTGGGCGCCACCGTGATCGGCACCGTCGGTTCGCAGGCCAAGGCCGAGTTCGCGCGCGCGCACGGCTGCGACCACACCATCCTCTACCGCCAGGAGGACTTCGTGGCCGCCACGAAGCAGCTCGCGCCGCAGGGCCTGGCAGCAGTGTTCGATGGCGTCGGCAAGGACACCTTCATTCCTTCCTTCGACTGCATGCGGCCTTTCGGTGCCGTGGTGAATTACGGAAATGCCTCAGGCCCCGTGCCGCCCTTCGACCTGATGCTGCTGGCGCAGAAGGGCTGCCTCGCGCTGCACCGGCCGGGCTTCGGCTTCCACGCCATCACGCCGGAGACTCGGGCCCAGGCCTGCGGAGAGCTGTTCGACCTGGTGCGCAGCGGCGCGCTGAAGGTCGAGGTGAGCCGGACCTATGCGCTGGCCGACGCGGCGCTGGCGCATGCGGATGTGGAGCAGGGGAGGACGGTGGGGTCGGTGTTGTTGATTCCGTGAAGTGATCGTCCGGGCTGAGCTTGTCGAAGCCTCGCGCAGCGCTTTGCCGCATCGACGCGGCGGTATTCTCCTTTCATGAACTACAAGGTTTCGACCGATCGAACGGTGACGTGGCAGGAGTTTGGTGCCCTGATGGAATCGGTGGGGTGGGGCTCGGGGTACGACGAAGCGGCGTTTGCCAGTACGAGCCGGGCCTATCCGTTGATTGCCCATGCACGTTCTGAAGAGGGGATGCTTCTCGGCTATGTCTCGGCGTTCAGCGATGGCGCATTCAGCACCATGCTGGGTGAACTGCTCGTGCATCCTTCGGCACGGAGCTCCGGCATCGGACGAGCCCTGCTGCGTACGGTCGAGGCCGAGTTTCCCGGCATCCCGATCTACGTGAAGGCGCTGGGCGAAGCCAAGCGGTTTTTCGAGGCATGTGGCTATCGCAGGCCCCGGACCGAGATGACGGTTTTGTTCAAGGTGCCGAACCTTCTCCGTAGGCCTAGCTAGCGGCCGCCCATTAATCACATCGGCTTGGTCGTGCGCGGTAGCTAAGCGGTCTGCAAACTTTCTGGAAGAAATTTTTCGAGGCGGCTCAACGCGCAGGTCGCGCGCGGAAAGCTATTGGCAGAGAGGCGACGGGCCGGTCCGCTAGTATGTTCACTATTCGTGGCGACAGGACGGCGCGTATGTTGGCTCGAACTGAGCTGCGTCGTCCGATACGGCCTCCCCAGGCTCGAATATTCGTCACGGCTGCTATCTGTTTCCCATAGAGGGTGCGGAAAAAATTTGTACTGGCAGGAGGTAGTTCATGCATTCATGCCAGGTTCCTGCCACTCGGCGTAGAGCATCTTCTCGACCTCAAGCATCGTGACGGCGTGGCGTTCGAGAAGTCCGGCCAGGTGCGTCTGGTCGAGCAGTTCCACCGAATTTAGCGCCGCGTTCTCATGAGCCTGGCGGTTGAAGAACTGATTCGTGATGCAGACTTTGTCGAACTCAATGGACGGGTGCCGACGCTTGTAGAACGCTTCACCGCCCACGACCTCCTTGACTGCATCCCAGTTCAACGCAGCCCCGTCGGTGCCACTCGTCTTTGCCTGCACAAGCTGGCCTTTGCCCACGGCCAAAGCGACGACGTCCACGCCGTTGTCGTTGCTGCCAGGCGTTCGATAGCAGTCGTATCCGCGCTTGGTCCACAACACGCCAGCGAGGCACTCGAAGTGCTGCCATCCCATGCGCAGCGCCATGTCGAGGCTGATACGCTCGTCGATGTCCTTGGCGTCTACTGCCGGAACGACGTCAGCTATGTTGAAATCGCCCGGGCTCACATCCCCCGACCCGTTGAGCATGTCTTCTGCGAGTCCACGCTTGTAGGCAAGCAGCAGGTCCAGTTTGACGTCGAACGTCATGAAATCGTTGGCGCAGACGACCGGGTAGTAAACGTACACGTCCTTCTTCTGCCCGATGCGGTAGGCCCGGTCTGTCGCTTGGTCCTCTTTGGCAGGGTTCCAAGTACGGGTGTAGTGGACAACGTGGTTTGCGGCCTGGATATTCACACCAAAACCCACCGCCACCGGAGACAGGATGAGGACGCTAAAGCCATTCAGGGACTGGAAGGCCTTGATGCGCTTTTGGCGGCTTGCCGTGTGGCTGGCCGATGCGCTAGTGTCCCCGTTGATGATGTCGGGCTTGAAGCCGAGCTCGGCCTCGATGTAGTGCTGCAAAAGTCGCTGGATTTCCCGGAACTCACAGAAGACGATGACCTTCTCGCCCTGCTTCTGGATGAGCTTCAGCTGCGTCAAGAGCCAGTCGAGCTTCGGCGCCTTATCCCGGTACTGTTTTATAGGCTCCGGTTTAAAGACGCTCAACCCATGCGGTCTAGGGTCCGTGCATACCAGGCGCAAATAGTGCAAGAGCCCGAGGTGGTTCTTGAACGGGGTCGAGTGGTTGGGGTCGCCACGCTTTTTGAAGCTTTCGATCGCCTTGGCGTACAGGTTGCGCTGTGCGTTCGACAGGGGCAACTTGCGGCAGGCCTCCACTACGATTTTCTTCGGCAGGTCCGTGACGACCTCCGCCTTCATACGTCGCAGGATTTGGGGAGCAATGCGCGCACGCAGTTCCTCCACTCGGGCCTTCTCTTCGTCGGTCTTCGCCTCAATAGGCTTCCGGTATCTTTGCCCGAAGTCGTTCAGCGCTCCGAGTAGGCCTGGCTGTATGTAGTCGAAGAGACACCACATGTCGGCCAAGGTGTTCTCGACCGGCGTGCCCGTGCAGGCAATCTTGAAGGCGACGTTCTGCTTCTTGGCGGCACGTGTGACCATGGCCGCGGGGTTCTTGATGCGCTGTGCTTCGTCGCAGACCATCAGCGACCACTTTTGGGCGGCAAAGGAAAACTCGAGATCCCGTAGCGTTTCGTAGGTGGTGAGGACCAGCTTGGCTTTGCCCACCCAGTTCGGGCGGAGGAACTTGACTAGGCCGTCGTCGGCCTGCAAACGCTGGTCAACTTGGGCTCGAGGCACGCGCAGTGTCGAAAGCTTCTCGCCGTACGCAGTAAGCAGCGGGAGCGCTCCTTCCTGGAAGAACTTGTTCGCCTCGTCCGCCCAGTTTTCGAGCAACGAGACCGGCGCCACCACCAGCATCGGTTCGATGTTCGGGTTGCACTCGATGAGGTATGCCATCAAGGCCAATAGTTGGAAGGTTTTTCCAAGTCCCATATCGTCGCCGAGCACGGCGCCGCGAACCTGGTAGTCGGTCTGCAGGCTGTAGAGGTGTTGCATCCACGCCAGGCCGGCGCGCTGGTGCGGCATCAGCGAGAACTCTGGGCGGATGCCCTTTGGCATCCTCGGCTCCGTCGGCACGGACTCAAGAGCCTCGCGCCGAAGCTCTTCGTACTCCAGCGATTGGATGTTGGCCCGCAGAACAAGCTGCTTCTTCGACCCGACCGTAGCGTTCTTCGCCGGCTTGTGTTGCTTGGCAGGGTCGAAGCTGCCGGTCTCGAGATCGGCGAAGACTTTCTTGAACGTTTCGATGATGACTACGGCCTCGTCGACTGTTACCGACTGAGGCAGTCCAGACACATCCACAGTGGTCTCACCGGCAGCCTGTGCAGCCTTGACCGACTTCTTAAGCTGCTCGATAGCCGCCTGGCTGGTGGGTACGGCGATAGGCTCCGCTGCCCCGGCAGGCTGGTAGACCACCACTGGCAAGACGTTCTCGGGGAACCATCCCTCATCTTCATTCTTCTTGGCGATGTAGGGCGAGTGGTACGGCTTCTCGACTCCGATGCCTTCAATCCGAGAGCTATAGCCACTCAGGTCATGAACCTGCGCATAGGAGACAAGGGTTGGGGGTGCAAGCCTCCGCTCAAGAGCCGCCCTGAGCTCGTCATGGTGGCGTTGCGCGTCGCCCTGCATCTCGAGGTCATAGCCTTGCCAAGCGACGAGCTGGTAGTTGAGGGCAAGCGCCTTGTGCAGAGCACGAATGAAGGAGCTGAGCGCTGTGTCGTCAAGCCATTGCGTTTCCGACGTCGAAAGGCCAGCAGAACTTGCCGTCTCTATGAGCAGACCAACGCGTAGAGGGTAGCCAGAGGCATCGCGTTCGTAGGTGGGCGTGAACCTCTCGTAGGAGAGTCCGGCATCCTCGCGTGCCTTCTCGAACTGCGACTCGACGATGACGTCAACAGCGTCGTCACCAAGGGTGGCGTACGGGTTCAGCAGAAACGCCTGTGCACGCGTGCCGGCGACTCGCCGGGCCTCCAGGCGTTTGATTTCCTGCAGGACAGTGCGGACCTTCGGCGTGACTAGAACCTGGACGATGCCCTCCATGGTGACGATGTCGTAGCGGTCCTTGACCTCGCGGCTGCGGTCGAATGCCTCTAGCCAATCGGCGGGAGCGCCCTCGAAACCAGGTTCGATTTCGACTACATGGTCGTCGCCGACATTGGCCGAACGGCGCAAGCCAATCTCGAGCTTCTCCGGCGTCAGGACGACAGAGCGGTAGAGAAAATCATCCAGACGGGCACCTGCATCCAAGGCGAGCTTCCGTATCCGGCCCCACGCTTGGCGGTGCGCCAAGTCGTTGTGCTCTTCGGCCGGTCGCCGAGCGAAGCTGACGACCTCCTTGAAGAGCTTCCAGTGCTCGGGGCGCATCAGCTCCGCATGGTCGTCGCGGGTCATGAGTGGACCCATGAGCTCCCAGTCGAACGCGGCTCCGTCTTCACTGTGCCAGCCAGAGATGGCGACTGAAAAATCCTCGTCGGTGAGCGAGTTGGTGCTCCGGAGAGATGGCTTGGCCTCAGTCGCGCGCGGAAGCGAAAGCACTTCCGGGAGCGAGGCATACGCTGGTTGCGACGTTGCCGAGAAGAGCGCGTCCCAGCCCAGCACATAGCCGTCTGGCGTCTCAATGGCTAAGCCATCGTCGGACAGCTGCGTCAGAAAGCCACCGACCATGGAGTCCAGAAGCGGCACGCCGCCTTGCCCAGCTCCGCGCGACAAGACCACCCCCGCCGGCGACCAGCGTCGTCGCCAGTCCGCATCTGTGCCAACACCACTCTTCTTAAAAAAATGGAACATTTCTCTCCCTTACTTCCACCAGCCCTTGCCAGGCTTATGTTGAAAGCCCCATTGGGTAAGCATTCTTGTGATGGGTTCGTAGGTCGCGTCCGTACGCACCCAAAGGCTTCCGCCTTGAGGCGTCTTGTCTTCAACCTGCAGGCCTTGCCGGCTTGCGAACTTGTCAAGCGCCGACCGCGTGTACTGCTGCGAAAGATCGGCAGCCGCGCTGTACGCGACACTGCGTTCTCGGTCCTCCAGTACGCGCGAGGTGGGTGGAAAAGCACGCGCAGGCACCGGCACTCTGGTGACGCGTGACGCGACCGCGCCGGGTTCGACGTCGAACTCCTTGCGCAGCGTCGCCTCGAACATGTGCTCCCACTTGTCCCAGTTGTGGATGCCATCTTGGTGGCTCATCTTCAGGATGTGCGCATCATGTTTCAAGGAATTCCGAGCATTCACAGCCAGGCGAAGCGGCTTGGCCGTGTCGAACAGGCGAGGTGCGCGGGAGTCATACCCGTAGAAGGCGTTGCCCATGCTGCCGAACTCGACTGCGACAAGATTGCCGATGTTCATGATGAACGCGTTGTTATTGCCTGACGTGTCGAGGTATCGAATGAGCCCCTTCATCTTCTCGCGCAGCACGACGAAGTCAGGGTCATCGTCGTTGCGGGCCGTCGAGCCAAGCGCGAACTCGATGTGCGATATTGACTTGACGTATCTCTTCCAGAATTCCATGCGTCGACGGTCACCGACTCCGTCCTGAGCAAGCTTGGTGAAAAATGTTTCGATGAATTCCAGCTTTAGCCAGTCCGCGACCATCGCCCGCGCTTCTGGGACAACACCGCCCCAGCGAGTTTCGTTCGACGGGAGCCATGGGTTGCCCCACCAAAGCACGGACGAGTCCCGAAGCCCCTGGTGAAGATGTGTGCCCGGCACTTTCACGTAGCGGTCGAGCAGCATGATTAGGCCGCGGTCCCTCAGCACATCGTTGTTGGCAAGGAGTTCAAGCAGCCGCGGCACGAGAGCTTGGAACTGTGCGTTGCCGAGCTGCGTGGCGCCTCGGATTTGCGCGAGAACCAGTTCTCGCAGGAACCAGGAGGCCTTGGCGATACCGAGTTCTTCGCAGAGACGGTCGATTGCACCGACATCTCCCTTCAAAAGGCCATCGACGTACGGGTCGCAAGGCCGTTCGCCGAACAGCTGCTGATTGCCGATGGCAGTCGCAACCCAGTCGGGATTGGCCTGCTTGTCGCGGATGAGGCCATTCTTGTCGCGAAGGTAGTCCCGCAGCATCTTCCAGTTATGTCGCGCTGCCTGAGGAGCCGACTCGCCCAGTGCATCGTAGGTGAAGTAGCTCTTTACCAAGCCTTGATAGCAGCGACGGAACGCACTCGGGCGCACCGACCAGCCGTCTACGCCGTCCAGAACCGCTTGGAAGCGAGGCCGGTCTTCAAGCACGCAGGGGCCGCTTGGCCGGTGCGGCAGACACAGGCCCCAAGACAGCAGGTATGCGTCACGGAACGATGTAACTTCCTGGTTTTGCCAGAAGCGCCGAACCGCTTCCAGTTGCAGGTCCTCGGAGAGCGCCCGGCCCCTGTTTCCTTTGGCGTACTCCTGCATCCGCGTCAGCAAGGTGTCGATGTTCGACGACACAGCCATCGCCCGTGCGCCTTCCTCGGTGCCGGGGCGCAGCAGTGATGCGAGGTGGTCAAGCGGGTTCATCGCAGAGCACACTCGCCAAAGTTTCCCGATAAGGGCATCGCCGAAGCTCGGTGCTCGCCCATGCCGAGGAACTCCATGCGCATCTCGACGCGCCGACTTTCTTCGTCGGTGTCCTTGGCGGCGTTGAACGAATACCCGCCGACCAGGAACAGGCTTCGGACGTCTTCCTTCTGCTGGTCCGAGAGCAAGTTGGCGCCACCCATGGCGAACATCGTGCACAGGACACGCTGGCTACGCTGGAGACTGAGATTCAGGTTGCTCAGGTAGGAGCCGGTCTTGTCGGTGTAGCCCTCGACGACCACGCGCTTCAGTACCTTCTTTCCCAGGTCGTCGTTCGCCAGCGTGAGAATCTCCGGGACGAACTGCCGCAGCACGCTTTCCTGGTCAGCTGCGAGATTGGACTTGCCGAAGGCGAATCGGGCGCGGTCGCCGAAGTCGATGACGCGCCGCTCCTTGTCGACCTTGATGCCGTCGTACCGCTTGGCAGCTTCGGTGAAGCGCTCAAGGATGAGTTCGATGTCTTTGCGGTGCTGCTCTTCTGCTTTCTCGCGCTCGGTGACGTTCTTCGTGACCGCAAGCAGAGCCACGCCCATCACCACGAGGAACAGCACCATGAGCGCGGTCATGAGGTCAGCGAACGAGATCCAGAACGGCTTCTCAGCCTCGTCTCGGCCTCCGCGCTTGAGAACTATCTTGGCGCCAATCATTGGTTATACCCGCGCCGGTTTCATGTTGCCCATGGCTGCGAGCGTCACCTCAAGCTCCTGCACGCCGGACGACAGCAGGCCCACGGCACCGCTCAACTTGTTGTGGAACTCAGTGTTGGCCTTCTCGAGGGTTCGCTTCACCTCGGTGGCGAACGTCGTGTGCGCCTCGCCGAGCACACGGCTCACGCCAGCCAAGTAGTCGTCAGCTTGCTTCTGCGCCGCGCCCAGCCGGGTTGCAGAGCTCTCGATGCGAGCGAGGACGTCGCCGGTGAGGGATGCTTCCTTGCGAGCAAGCTCCACCGTTGCACGCAGCTCGGAGACCAGCTGACCAATGGCGTCCCGCTGCGTTTTGTAGTCGCGAAGAAGCTCTTGAAGCGCAACTGAGCCCGATGTCAAGGCGCCAGATGTCTCGGACAGCTTTGCCGTCACGTCGGCCGCCTGCCCCATAACGCTGGTGACTCGTTCGCCGGCAGCCGCGAAGTTGCGGGACGCCGTACCAAGTTGCTCTGCGCCCGCGTTCATCTTGTCGACGGAGGAACTGGTGGTCCGGGTAAGCACCGCGACGTTCTGGGCCATCTGCGCGGAAGCGGTGCTCATCTCTTTGATGGCCGCCTCGACGGATTCAGACATGCTGCTAACAGCGCTCTTCGCCCGGTCCGTCATTGACTGCTCGCGTGAGCGATTGCCCTCGAAGACCTGCGCCTGCGACTCGCTGAGCGTGGCCAGCATGCCGGCGATCTGGGTGCCGATGGTCTCCAAAGTGGCCTGCAGCTTGGTGTTTGTCTCGGATTGCGACGATGCGACCAACTGGCGGATTTGTTCGACGAACGCGGTCGATTGCGCATTCATCGCCTCCTGCCGGGCTTCCATCTTTTCGATGGCTTGTGCCATCCGCTCAGCCATCGCGTCAGTGGAGCGGCGGCTCGACTCTTCGATGTTGGAGACGAGTGTTTGCAGGGTTCCCACGGCCTCCTGAATGCTCTTCGCCGTCTGCTGATTGAGGTCGCTGAGTCCGGAAATCTGTCCGCCGAACAGGTCGTTCAAGCGCTGGCTGAAACTGGCCATGACGTCTTGCAGCATCCGGGCGGCGTTGGCGCTCTGGTCGCCGCTGGCCGACTTCACGGTGTTGGCGATGTCCTGCAGCGGACCCTGCAAGCTCTGCTGGATGCTCTCGGCGATGGTGACGCCCAGCGCTTGGTTGTCCTGTCGGGTCGCTTCTACTTGCTCTTTGGAGGTCTGAGTGAGGCGCTCGGAAAGGAAAAGCTGCGACTCCTTCGCGGAGGTGATTTGTGCGGTGGTGAGTTCACGAAGCAGTTCGCCCAACTCCTTGACCAAAGCGTCCTTCAGGATTTTCGACTGGCTTGCCGAGTCCTCCGAAGCCCGCACCAAGCGCGACAGATACTCCTCGCCTGCGCCCGAATCGAAGCGGGCGTCGATTGAGTGCGCAATCTCTTCCGTGCGACGGTACAGGGATGCCAACAACAGCTTCTCGACAAACGTGACGACCATGGCCGCTGCGATGGCCGCTGCCGAAATTAGAAAAGCTTCGCCCACCGAGTGCATCAGCGACTCAAGGCTGGCTCGAACCGTGGCCGCGTTCTCACTCACCTGGAAGACGCGCAGACCCTCGATGAGGCCGCTGAATGTGCCAATGATGCCAATGCCAGTGAACAGGCCAGGCAGATGCTTGAAAAATTCCGTGCGTAGTCGGCTGTCGACAACAAACTGGCTGTTGAAGTAAAGCTCAGACGGAACGGTCGCGCGAATGGCAACAGTCGTGAGCTGGCCGTCACGCTCTTCGCGTTGAATATGGAGAGAGTCCTGATACTCCTTCCAGAGGTGCGAGAGGCGCTTGTCCTTAGCGAAGACTTTCTTGAACTCGGAGGCGAAGTTCTTCGACCCAAATTTCTCGATGCGCCGCTGTATTGACGACAGTCGAAGCCAGTGCAGTACGCCTGGCGCGAGGAAGACGAGGAAAAAAATGAGGATTAGCACGGCGAGCACGCCGCCGGTGGCAAGGACCGGAGTCGGAGTAGCCGTCAGGAGGGATTGGTAGTTCACTTGGAGAGCCCCCCCACCAGTGCCTTTTTCTCGGTTCCTCCCACACACGCTGGCTCGAGCCCGTGTACTTCGCAGTACGCGAAGAGCAGTGTTTCGAGCATACTGGTCTGCGACCGTCGCTCACGGGCAGCCGCCGATTCCAGCAGACGCTTGAAGCGGGGCGACACACGAAAGCTCACGGAGACGTTTTTTCCCTCGGACATAGCAACTCTTTTCTTGTATAGAGCTATACCATACATGTATACAAACGTTTCAGAAAGGTAGATTCTTCATGAATCGCCCTTCGGCGCTTAAGGAGAAACCCGAGCCCCGGGGCAGTCCAAGCATTGCAGTTCGAGGCAACACAGGACGCGGCCCCTTGTTTGCGGACGATGAGTTGACTTGACTGGCCGCCTCGGACTACATAGAAGGACACATGCTTCCTTCGCCGGTTGCGCATTTCTTCGACGCGCCAAACCGTTTGATGGCCGATCGTCGACAAGACAAGGGAAACAGACGTGCCGAAGAAATTCTTCAACCTGCGCTTCGACAGCGAATCTCCGCAGGACTCCGTGGGCGGTGCCTATCTGGCGCCCGAGGGCAAGGGCCTGCCGTGTTGCACCCGGTGCGACCGGCAGATGATTCCCTTCCTTCAGTTCACGCTGCCTCGTGCGGCCGAGCTGCCGTTTGTCGACGGAAGCCGGCTGTCGGTGCTGATGTGCCCCGAGCACAACGAGATCCCGAGCTTCGAGTCCTTCGAGGCGTTGCCGCCGGCCTACTGGGACCAGGGCGAAGGCCACTGGTTCGCATCGCTCGAGAAGCCGCGGGCCATGCATCGCGTGCCCAGTCCCCCCGTTCTACAGACCGCCGAACTCGTGATGGTCGATGCGCCCGCCGACGAGTACTACCGCATCGCGGTGGGTGGCGAGCCCGAGTGGGTGCAGGACGAAGAACGCTTCACTTGCTCCTGCGGCTCGGCGATGGAATTCGTGTGCCAGGTCAGCGACAGCTTCCAGTTTCTCAAGCTGCCCGATGCCCCCGAGCAGCCCGACGGTTCTTCGGCCCGAGGCTATGTGCTCTTTCTGGGCAACGAGGTCTACGTGTTCGCATGCGCGCGGCAATGCGATCCGCGGGCCGTGTGGGTCACGGTGCAGAACTGAGCGCGCCCTCTCTGCGCTTGCGCGCAGCCGTGGCGTCTGCCTAGCCCCCCGAGCGCCGTCGTCCTACCTGCTCGGCACCCCTGTTTTCCTAGAGTGCATTCACTGCAGTCGCACAGGGCGGCTCGGTGACAAAGACACTCAACCAGACAGGGGCCTTCTCATGAAAAAACATCTTCTCGTTCTCGCCATCGCATCGAGCTTCTTCGCCATGGGCGCAGCCAACGCGGCCGACGGCATGACCAAGGACCAGTACAAGGTCGCCAAGGAAAAGATCGAGGCCGACTACAAGGTCGCCAAGGCCCAGTGCGACACGATGAAGGACAACGCCAAGGACGTCTGCGAGAAGCAGGCCAAGGGCACGGAGAACGTGGCCAAGGCCGAACTCGAACAGCAATACAAGCCCACCGCCGGCCACGCCAAGAAGGTCGCCGAAGAGAAGGCCACGGCCACCTACGAAGTCGCCAAGGAAAAGTGCGATGACCAGTCGGGCGACGCCAAGAGCGCTTGCGTGAACCAGGCCAAGGCCGATCACGACAAGGCCAAGGCCGACATCAAGGCCATGAAGGGCTGAGAAAGCCCATGAAGGTGCCCGCGCGAGCGGGCGCCTTGCAGTGGCCGCAGTCGCTCGCAGCCGCTGCAGGCCTAGCGTTCGCCGGGCCAGATATCCCGCATCCGCTCGGCTTCCTGCGCGAATTGCTCGGCCAGGAAGTCCAGCAGCGCCCGCACCCGCGGGACCATGTACTGCGTGGCATGCCGTATCGCGTACACACCCGGTTCCTTCGCCACGTAGTCCGGTAGCAGGATCCGAAGCCGGCCGCACCGCACATCCTCGGCCGCGTCCCAGATCGTCTTGCGCGCGATGCCTCGTCCCGCCAGCGTCCAGGCGCGCACGAGTCCTCCATCGTTCGTTTCCCATGCATCGGCCATCGGCACCGTGTACTGCCAGGTCTCGCCGCCTCGCGCGAAGTGGAATTCATTGAGCGGCCCGGCCGCGGTCACCAGCACGATGAAGCGATGGCCCGCGAGCGCCTCGGGTGTGCGTGGCGTGCCGTGGCGCTCCAGGTAGTCGGGCGAGGCGCAGAGCACCCGGCAATTGGGTGCCAGCCGCCGTGCGACCAGGGCGCTGCTCTCGGTCTGCCCGAAACGAATCGCGAGGTCGACGTTGTCCTGGTGGAGGTTCGACACCGAGTCGGTCAGTGTCAATGCCACCCGGACGCCGGGGTGAAGGCTCGCGAACATGTCCAGCCAGCGATCGAGCACCTGCCGCCCGAAGTCGGTGGAGGCCGAGATCCTGACCTTGCCCTGCACCATGCCCTGCCCCTCGCGCAGCAGGGCTTCCACCTCATGGATGCTCTGCAGCGCGACCTCGCAGTGCGCCAGATAGAGCCGGCCTTCCTCGGTCAGCCGCAGGTGCCGGGTCGTGCGGTCGAGCAGCTTCGCGCGCAAGGCCGTCTCCAGCTTCTTCAGCCGGGCGCTCGCCGCCGCGGGTGACAAGCCCAGCTTGCGCCCGGCGGCGGAGAGGCTGCCCGTCGAGGCCGTCTCCGCGAACAGGCGCATGTCGCCCCATCGATCGGTTGCCATCTTTCACTTGGATTTGAAGTTCATTCAATTTTCCGCCCAATTCTCAAAGTTGGAGCGCAGTCACACACTGCCGGCTTCCGTCCTGGCTGGCCAGGGCCCCGCACACACAGGAAGCATCCGACATGACACGAGCCATCGGCGCCGCAGCGCGCCCCAGCGACCTTTCTTCCGAGCCGGATGCGGCCACGCGGCTGCCTTGGGCCGCGCTGCTCGCGCTGACCCTGACCAGCTTCATGGCCACGGCGAACGAGGCGGTGCCCGCGGGCCTGCTGCCGCAGATCGCGCGGGGCCTGGGGGTGTCCGAGGCCTGGGCCGGACAGTTCGTCACGCTGTGCGCGCTCGGCGCCGGATTGGCCGCCATTCCGCTCACGGCGGCCACCCGTGCGTGGTCGCGCCGCAAGGTGCTGTTGCTCGCGCTGGCCGGGTTCTGTGCCTGCAATGCCGTGACCGCGCTCTCCACCCACCTGGCGCTCTCGCTGGCTGCGCGCCTCGTCGTCGGCCTCGCGACCGGCCTGGCCTGGAGCGAACTGGCGACCTGTGCCCGGCGCCTGGTGCCGAGCCGCCTGCAAGGTCGCGCGCTGGCGATCGTCATGGTCGGCATTCCACTGGCCCTGTCGTTCGGCGTGCCGCTGGCGGCGTGGCTCGGTCGTCAGATCGGCTGGCGCTGGATGTTCGGCGGCATGTCCGCGATCGGGCTGGTGCTGGTGGGCTGGGTGCGCGCGAGCGTTCCGGACCTGCCGGGCCGGGACAGCGGCGAGCGGGCGGACTATCGCCGGGTGCTGGCCACGCCCGGTGTCGGGCCGGTGCTGCTGATCGTCATGCTCTGGATCTTCGCGCACTACCTGCTCTACACGTACATCGCGCCATTCCTCGCGCAGCGCGGCCTGCTCGACCGACTCGATACCCTGCTGCTGAGCTTCGGGCTGGCCACGGCCATCGGCCTCTGGGGCGTGGGCTGGCTCGTCGACCGTCATCTGCGCGCCTTGCTCCTGGGGTCGCTCGGCACTTTCGCGGCGGTCGGCGTGGCGCTGGGAGAGGCCGGTTCATCCTTCGCGCTCGTGTTCATCGGCGTGTGCTTGTGGGGATTGAGCTTCAGCGGCGCGCCCACGCTGCTGCAGACCGCGCTGGCCGATGCGGCCGGAGACGCGTCCGACATCGCGCAGTCGATGCTGGTCACGGTCTTCAACCTGTCGTTCGCGGCCAGCGGACTGTTGGGAGGCGTGCTGCTCGGCACCGTGGGCAGTGCGGTGTTTCCCTGGCTCATGGCGGCGTTGGCATGCGCGGGAGCTTGGGTGGCGTGGCGCTTTCGGGCCAACGCGTTCCCTTCGGATCGGCGTCGCACCTCGACGCGCTGAGATCGGGCCCTGGCCCGGTGCTGACGGCGGTGCGGTCCGGAACGGGCACTCGGCTCTATGGCACGATGCGCGCAAAGAAACCCGAAGACGAGGAGACGGCCATGTCCTTGCTGCGACGCTTGCGCGGAGAGCCCCGATTCGCGATGCCCTGCCTTGGCAGAACCTTGACGCTGTATCGGCAGGGCTCGCAGTTCGGATTGCTCACCGGTCTGGGGACTGTTGCGCTGTTCAATCTTCCCTGGCATCTGGTGGCAGGAGGCGAGGAAGTGGTCCGGCCCTTGGTCGCCGTTGCCGGGGCCTATCTTGCTGCGACGCTCATCGCGTCGCGTGCGCCGGTCGATATGGATGCACGTGACGCCGCGTCTCGCTGGCTTTGACTACCGCTGCCGGCTGGAAGCCGGCTCTTGAATCATGAGCAACTTCGAGATCTACACCCCAACCGCTGAAGAGGTGCACTCGGGCGAGTTGGGTCGCCGCATGCGGCAGTTCAACTATCGGTTCGTCGGCGAGTACGGGCAGGTACAGCCGGTCTGGGTCAGCGCAAAGGACGACACGGGCGGGCTCGTGGGTGGGTTGCGCGGATTCGTGTTATTGCACTGGCTGAACGTGGAGCTGCTGTACGTGGACGATGCGGCTCGGCACAAAGGCCTGGGGCGAAGGCTGCTCGAAACGGCGGAACAGAAAGCCCGCGAGCTGGGTGCTCGGAATGCGACGTTGAACACCTTCGAGTGGCAGGCGCGTGAGTTCTATCTCAAGCAGGGTTACGAGGAGTTCGGGCGTATCGATGACTACGTTCAGGGCTTCTACGTGGCGTACATGAAGAAGGCGCTGTAGTCATAGTGCTTGCTGACCATGGCGGGAATTCATTGGATGAGCGAGCGTGAAGCACATAGGGCCGGTCGAAGTGCGGGCTTCATATCGATAACGCGGACTTCAATGTGAAGGAAGCGGCTGCTTCGATGGCCTTGACCGGCGGCAGAAAGCTTCCAGGATGATTTGACCGATGTACGCTTGAGACTGAGAGCCGCCCGTCCATGTGCGAGAGGCTAAATGACTGCTTATGATGGAAGCAGCACAAACGATATATTTTTCGAATGAACCAAGGTCGAACTCTCAAGCTCTTTCTTGTCGACGGCGTGCCGCAAGGCTTGCTGACAGCGGAGATCATGAACTGGACGGGGCACGTCATCTGCGGCTCACGAGGGAAACTGACGGAGCTGATCCAGCGCCCTGAATCCAAGCGGGCGGGCGTCTACCTGCTTGCTGGTCCGGACACCGGCACCGGCGTAGGCACGCAGATCTACCTGGGCGAAACCGACGATGTGGCTACGCGCCTCAAGCTGCATAACCGACCGGAAGAAAAGGGCGGCAAGGACTTCTGGGAACGTGTGTGCATCGTTACCAGCAAGGACGCCAACCTGACGAAGGGCCACGTCAAGTACCTCGAGAGTCGCCTAATCACCGCGGCACAAGCTGCGGGCAAAGCCATTCTCTTGAACAGTACCGACCCGCAATACGACAACTTGCCGGAGGCAGATCGCTCGGACATGGAATTCTTCCTAGAGCAGATCCAGACACTGCTGCCTGTGCTCGGGTTCGACTACCTACGCGCAGCGCCGATACCGGCCGTGGTCGAGACGGTCGCGCCCAGCCAACCCGATGCGTTGCTGGTCGCATTGCCAATCTTTGTCGGAGATGTGCCGACTTACGGCATCGTTGCGCGCGGAAAGCAGGTCGAGGGCGAGTTCGTCGTTCTTGCAGGATCGACTGCCAGGCGGCATTGGGAAGGCGCCCAAAGTCCGTACACGGCGCTCTTCAACGACCTAGTCGGTGCCGGCATTCTCGTGCCCACGGCTGATAACACACTCAATAGGTTCACTAAGGACTACTCATTCAAAAGCCCAAGCGCTGCTGCAGCGGTAGTCGCAGGGCGCCCCGCCAACGGTCGTACCCACTGGCGTGTAGAAGGCTCAAACATCACCTACGCAGCTTGGCAAGAGGGTTTGCTTGGCGCGCTGACCACATCACTCGGGCCTGCTGCGTAAAGCAAAAGCGACGCGGCTTCTCCCGCACTTCGCCCGACGCCATTTAATGTCTAAGGCGGGATGATCCCGCTTCAGACAAGCACTGCGCCGCGAAGGAGCGGATTCGTGAAGTTGTTACTCAACAACGAGCGTGAGGCACACCGGGAGAACGCAACGTGGCATGGCCTCGGGTGCGATCGTGTGCCGGTGACGGCGCAGGTCGACTAGGTCGTCGGCAATTTCCACTTTAGGCTGGTAGCGGCCGATCATGACTGGCTCTGCTAACGACCGTCGACTTCAAGCCCGGTCGTCAAGGCAGGCGAGCACCTACAGTGAATTTTCGTGTTACACCCGTTGGCCAGTAAGGCTCGTCGCACAACCGCCAAACTGCTCGGCTTACGCGTGCTGTGGGGCCTTGATGGGCTGCGCGCCTAGGTGAGACTGTCTGCACAGTTTCGGGAGGCAACACCGCGCCGGACGCGGCGCACCTTCGACCATCGCAGAGAGAAGGTGCCCTCCGAACGTAAGTAGACTAGCCCCCAAAAAGAAGACCGATGACGTACCTGCTTTCGCCAGAACACGCGTACTACAAAGTCTTCGTACCTGCCACTTTCCCTTAAAAAACATGACAAGCAACGAGCAACGCGCTGCACTGCAACGCAAGATATGGGATATCGCGAACAACGTTCGCGGAGCCGTCGATGGCTGGGACTTCAAGCAATACGTCCTGGGCACCCTGTTCTATCGCTTCATCAGCGAGAACTTCATCGACTACATCACTGGCGGTGACGCCAGCGTGGACTACGCCGCCATGTCGGACGATGACGAGAACATCGAGGCCGCCAAAGACGACGCCATCAAGACTAAGGGCTACTTCATCTACCCCAGCCAGTTGTTCGTCAACGTTGCGGCCAGTGCCAACACCAACGAAAGCCTGAACACCGACCTCGCCAATATCTTTAGGGCCATTGAGGCCTCAGCCAGCGGCTACCCTTCCGAGCCCGACATCAGGGGCCTGTTTACTGATTTCGATACCACCAGCAATCGCCTGGGCAACACGGTCAAGGACAAGAATTCTCGATTGGCCGCCGTGCTCAAGGGCGTGGCGGAACTGGACTTCGGTGGCTTCGATGCCAGCCACATCGACCTGTTCGGCGATGCCTATGAGTTCTTGATTTCCAACTACGCCGCCAACGCCGGCAAGTCAGGCGGCGAGTTCTTCACGCCACAGCAAGTGTCGAAGCTGATCGCGCAGTTGGCGATGCACGCCCAAACCAGCATCAACAAGATCTACGACCCAGCCTGCGGGTCGGGCTCGCTGCTGCTGCAAGCGAAAAAGCACTTCGATCAGCACCTGATTGAAGACGGCTTCTTTGGACAGGAAATCAATCACACCACGTACAACCTGGCGCGGATGAACATGTTCTTGCACAACGTGAACTACGATAAGTTCCACATCCAACTGGGCAACACGCTGGAAGAGCCATACTTTGCCGACGACCGGCCCTTTGACGCCATCGTCTCCAACCCACCGTATTCGGTAAAGTGGATAGGCAGCGACGACCCCACGCTGATCAATGACGAGCGCTTCGCCCCGGCCGGTGTGCTGGCTCCTAAGTCCAAGGCCGACTTTGCCTTTGTTCTGCATGCGCTCAACTACCTGTCTAGCAAGGGTCGAGCAGCCATCGTTTGCTTCCCCGGCATCTTTTACCGGAGTGGCGCAGAGCAGAAGATTCGCCAATACTTGGTTAATAACAACTATGTGGAGAGCGTAATTTCGCTCGCGCCCAATCTGTTCTTTGGCACCACCATCGCGGTGAACATTCTGGTACTGGCGAAGAACAAGAAAGACACCAGCATCCAGTTCATCGACGGCAGCGGCTTGTTCAAGAAGGGGACCAATAACAACGCGCTGCTGGATCTTCACATCGAGCAAATCATGGCCGTGTTTGACAGCAAGGTCGACGTCAAACATTTCGCTAGGTCCGTGCAGATGGAGCAGATCGCAGCCAACGAGTACAACCTGTCGGTCAGCAGCTATGTCGAAGAGAAAGACACTCGCCAGGTGGTAAAGATAAGCGAGCTCAATGCCGAGTTGAAAGCCACGGCAGCCAACATCGACCGCTTGCGCAAAGACATTGATGCCATCGTTGCTGCGATTGAGGGTGAGGAGCAAGAGGCATGAGCGGCGCCAACAAGTTTTTGGCGAAACTGCTGGATGGTGCAGAAGTGCAGTGGCGACCGTTGGGGCAGGTAGCCCAGATTTACGGCGGCCTTAGTGGTAAGTCCAAGTCCGATTTTGAGGGTGGCAATGCCAAGTTCATTTCATACAAAAATATATTTGCCAATATGCGCGTTGACTTTGATGCGCTTGAGTGCGTCAAGGTTGCTGCTAACGAGAAACAGAATGAAGTCAAGTACGGTGACGTCTTGTTCACGGCATCATCTGAAACTGCCGGTGAAGCGGGAATGTCTTCCGCTGTCACCGAGCAAGTGGCAAATCCTGTTTTTCTGAACAGCTTTTCGTTTGGCGTCAGATTTAACGAAGGGATTCCCATAACTCCCGAGTTTTCAAAACATCTTTTCCGCACGCAACTCTTGCGGACTGAAATAGCAAGAACAGCCGGCGGGGTTACTCGATTCAATATATCCAAGGAGCGCTTCAAGAAAATTCTAATCCCCATTATCAGTCCTGATAATCCAAGCAAATCAATTAAAATCCAGGCCGAAATCGCCCGAATCCTGAACGCCTTTTCCGAGCTTACTGCCGAGCTTACTGCCGAGCTTACTGCCGAGCTTACTGCCCGTAAAAAACAATACAACTACTATCGGGACGAGTTGTTAAGCTTTGAGAATAAGGATGTGGATTGGAAAGCGTTGGGAGAGATTGGCGAATTCACTCGCGGGAAGAGATTCACCAAGGCAGACTTTGTTGAAGATGGAATCCCTGTCATCCACTACGGCGAGATATACACCCGCTATAGAGTATTTGCAGATCAAGCCTATTCTCGGGTCAGGGATGAGTTGGTCAATTCGCTGCGATATGCAAAGCCTGGCGACGTCATAGTTGCGGGCGTGGGTGAAACTGTTGAGGATGTTGGCAAGGCGGTCGCCTGGATCGGGTCTGAGCCGATTGCTATTCACGACGACAGTTACTCTTTTCGGCACCCTATGAACCCAAAGTTCGTTTCCTATGTCATGCAGACTGCAGCATTCATTGATGAAAAAGCCAAGCATGTGTCTCGCGGCAAAGTGAATCGATTGCTGATCAATGGATTGGAGAAAGTCAAAATTCCCATCCCTTTCCCAGATGCGCCTGAGAAATCACTCACCGAACAAGCCCGTATTGTCGGTATTCTCGACAAATTCGATGCCCTGACAAACTCCATCACCGAAGACTTGCCCCGCGAAATCAAATTGCGCCAGAAGCAATACGTCTACTACCGTGACTTGCTGTTGAGTTTTCCCAAGGCGCAAGAGCTAGAGGCATAAGATGGGCAAGACGCTCAGGGATATAGCCGAACAGCTAAATACGCCAAAAACGGTTCAGAAAACCGTCCCGGCAACGACGAGAGTAGTAGAAGAGGTAAAGCCAATCCCAAAGATTCAGCTAATCTATGCCTTCAATGGCACGGGAAAGACGCGCCTATCCCGAGAGTTTAAGAATTTGCTCGCGCCCCACTCAGGTGACGATGGCGGCGATGATCAATCCGCGCCCTCTCACAACAAGATCCTCTATTACAACGCATTCACGGAAGACCTGTTTTATTGGATAAATGGGTCGACACTGATCGATGAGCCTGAGCTGATAATTCAACCGAATTCTTATACGGATTGGTTGCTTGCTTTATTGAAAGACCTGGGGCAGGACGGTAACATCATTAAGTATTTCCAGCGCTACACGAGCGACAAGCTAACCCCACATTTCAGCGAAGATTTTTCAAGGGTTAGCTTTTCACTTGAACGCGGCGACGATGAGCAGTCCGGGAAAATTAAGATTTCTAAGGGGGAGGAAAGCAATTTCATCTGGAGTGTTTTCTATGCGCTTCTAGATCAAGTGGTTGCGATACTCAACGTCGCCGAGCCGGAGAGTCGTGAGACCCGACAGTTTGACGAGCTTAAGTGCATTTTTATTGATGACCCGGTCAGCTCGCTAGACGATAACCACCTAATTGAAGTTGCGGTCAATTTGGCTGGACTCATAAAGTCCAGCAGTTCCGACCTAAAGTTCATCATCACCACACACAGCCCGCTGTTCTATAACGTGCTGTTCAATGAGTTCAACAACAAGACCTGCTACATGTTGGAACGTTTCGATGACGGCAGCTACGCACTGACGGAAAAGCCCGGAGATTCAAACAACGCCTTTTCATATCACCTGCACCTGCTACAGACCATCGAACAGGCAATTGTGAACGGCAAGGTCGAGCGGTTTCACTTCACCCTTTTGCGCAATCTTTACGAGAAGACCGCCAGCTTCCTGGGCTACCCGAAGTGGTCTGAACTTTTACCGGATGACAAGCCACTGTATTACAGCCGAATCATCAACTTCACCAGCCACAGCACGCTGTCCAATGAATCCGTCGCTCGGCCCACGTCAGCCGAGAGTGCAACGGTCAAGCTGCTGCTGGACCATCTGAAGAACAACCATGCCTTTTGGCAGCCACAGGGCGCCTGACCAATGAGCAACTACAAAGCCATCGCTGAGTCTAAAAACTTCATCGTTCTGGACCAGTACACGCGGGAGTGGAAGGTCGCCGAGAGCTACCAGAGCGAAAGCGATCTGGAGCGTGAGTTGATCCAGGATCTAGTGAACCAGGGCTACGAGTTGAATTCGGTCATCAAGACGCCTGCCGATTTGCTAGCCAACTTGCGCTTTCAGCTGCAGGCGCTTAACAACGTGCAGTTCGCAAACGGAGAGTGGCAGCGCTTTGTAGAGGCCTGGTTGGACAAGCCCAGTGATGGCATCGTCGAGAAGACCCGCAAGATCCACGACGACTACATCCACGACTTCGTCTTTGACGACGGGCGCATCCAGAACATCTATCTGCTGGACAAGAAGAACGTCACCCGCAACAAGGTGCAGGTCATCAAGCAGTTCGAGCAGGCCGGCACGCATGCCAACCGGTACGACGTGACCATCCTGGTTAATGGTTTGCCGCTGGTGCAGGTGGAGCTGAAGAAGCGCGGCGTGGCGATCCGCGAAGCCTTCAACCAGGTACACCGCTACAGCAAGGAGAGCTTCAACGGCGAGCAGTCCCTATTCAAGTACGTGCAGCTGTTCGTGATTTCGAACGGCACCGACACCCGCTACTTCGCCAACACCACGCAGCGCAACAAGAACAGTTTTGACTTCACCATGAACTGGGCGAAGTCGGACAACGCGCTGATCAAGGACCTGAAGGACTTCACGGCGACGTTTTTCCAGAAGCACACGCTGCTCAATGTGCTGCTGCATTACTCGGTGTTTGACGTCAGCAACACGCTGCTGGTGATGCGGCCCTATCAGATTGCGGCCACGGAGCGCATTCTGTGGAAGATCAAGAGCAGCCATCTGGCCAAGAACTGGAGCAACACCGAAAGCGGCGGCTTCATATGGCACACCACCGGCAGCGGCAAGACGCTGACCAGCTTCAAGGCGGCACGTTTAGCCACGGAGTTGGACTTCATCGACAAGGTGTTCTTCGTGGTGGACCGCAAGGACCTGGACTACCAGACCATGAAGGAGTACCAGCGTTTTTCGCCGGACAGCGTGAACGGCTCGGACAGCACGGCGGGCTTGAAGCGCAACCTGGAGAAGGACGACAACAAGATCGTTGTCACCACCATCCAGAAGCTCAACAACCTGATGAAGAGCGAGGCAGACCTGCCCATTTACGGCAAGCAGGTGGTATTCATCTTCGATGAGTGCCACCGCAGCCAGTTTGGCGAAGCCCAGAAGAACCTGAAGAAGAAGTTCAAAAAGTTCTGCCAGTTCGGCTTCACCGGCACACCTATCTTCCCGGAGAACGCTCTGGGCGCCGAGACCACGGTTAGCGTCTTTGGCCGTGAGCTGCACGCGTATGTGATCACCGATGCAATTCGTGACGAGAAGGTGTTGAAATTCAAGGTGGACTACAACGATGTGCGCCCGCAGTTCAAGGCCATCGAGACCGAGAAGGACGAGAAGAAGCTGAGTGCGGCCGAGAACAAGCGGGCCCTGCTGCATCCGGACCGCATCCGCGAGATCACCCAATACATCCTGAACAACTTCCGGCAGAAGACCCACCGCCTGCACGCGGGCAGCAAGGGCTTCAACGCTATGTTCGCCGTCAGCAGCGTGGATGCCGCCAAGCTGTACTACGAGAGCTTCAAGGAGTTGCAGAAAGGCAGCGACAAGCCACTGAAGGTGGCCACCATCTTCTCGTTCGCCGCCAATGAAGAGCAGGACGCAATTGGCAACATCCAAGACGAGAGCTTCGATGTGTCGGCCTTGAGCCTTAGTGCCAAGGAGGCATTAAGCGCGGCCCTCGCCGACTACAACGCGCTGTTCAAGACCAACTTCAGCGTGGACAGCAACGGCTTCCAGAACTACTACCGAGACTTGGCAAAGCAGGTGAAGGCCAAGGAGATCGACCTGCTCATCGTGGTGGGCATGTTCCTTACGGGCTTCGACGCCCCGACGCTCAACACGCTGTTTGTCGACAAGAACCTGCGCTTCCACGGGCTGATGCAGGCCTACTCACGCACGAACCGCATCTTCGACGCCACCAAGAACTTCGGCAATATCGTTACCTTCCGCGACCTGGAGCAGGCGACCATCGACGCCATTACCCTGTTCGGCGACAAGAACACCAAGAACGTGGTGCTGGAGAAGAGCTACAAGGAGTACATGGAAGGCTTCACCGATGCGACCACAGGTGAGGCGCGGCGCGGCTTCAAGGAGGTGGCGCAAGAACTGGAGACCCGCTTCCCCGACCCTGCAGCCATTGAGAAAGAGTCCGACAAGAAGGCCTTCGCTAAGCTGTTCGGTGAATACTTGCGCGTCGAGAACATTCTGCAGAACTATGACGAGTTTTCCAACCTGAAGGAACTTCAGACCATCGACCTGACGGATGCCGCGGCGGTGGATGCTTTCAAGACCAAGCACTACCTGAGCGATGACGATCTGACGGTGCTGCAAGCCATCACGCTCCCCTCGGAGCGGAAGATCCAAGACTACCGCTCCACCTACAACGACGTGCGCGACTGGCTGCGCCGCGAGAAGGCCGGAGCCGAGACCGAAAAGTCGACCATCGACTGGGATGACGTGGTCTTTGAGGTGGACCTGCTGAAGTCGCAGGAAATCAACCTGGACTACATCCTGGAACTGATCTTCGAGCACAACAAGAAGATCAAGAGCAAGACCGAGTTGGTGGACGAGGTGCGGCGCGTGATTCGTGCAAGCCTGGGCAACCGCGCCAAGGAAAGCTTGCTGGTCGACTTCATCAACCAGACCGACCTGGACAAGCTCGGCGACAAGGCCGGCGTGATCGATGCGTTCTTCAAGTTTGCCCAAGCTGAGCAGCAGCGTGAAGCGCAAGACTTGATCACGACTGAAGGCCTCGACGCCGAGGCTGCGAAGCGCTACATCACCGCTTCACTAAAGCGAGAGTTCGCCAGCGAGAACGGCACTGAACTCAACGCTGTACTGCCCAAGATGAGCCCCCTGAACCCACAGTTCAAGACCAAGAAGCAGACCGTCTTTCAGAAGATCGCCGCCTTTGTTGAGAAGTTCAAGGGTGTCGGTGGGGAAATTTGACCCACCTTTTTGCTGATACGCGAACGACGGCTTACAGTCTGTCAGCGTAAGTACGCCCGACTCTCGTGAACGGCCGCTCCCGCTGCATGGTCGCCATCATCAAACCAACGTCAAACGCCCGCAACGGGTCGACTGCGTAATTCAAAGATTAACGCAACAGACATTCGGTCAGCTTTGACCAAGCGCCAAGCAAATTAAGGCAGATAGAGGCTCCATCCACAGTCACCTGAAATCGCGCAGCAACGGAGGCTCTAGTTGCTATCGAGCCGCAGTGGCCCGAGTCGCTGAACTCCTGTCCGTCTTGGGTTAGTAGGCACCCATGTAGTCGCGCTTACCGACCTCAACACCGTTGTGGCGCAAGATGGCATAGGTGGTGGTCACGTGGAAGAAAAACTGCGGCAGTCCGTAGTGCAGAAGATATGCGCCTGCGGTCAGCTTCTTTTCCTTGGGGGTGCCGGGGCGCAATACGATCTCGCGGCTCTCGCTTGAATCAAATTGCTCAGACTCGAAAGAGCCGATATGGGCCAAAGCTTTGGCGATCAACGCTTGCAGGTCGGCGAAGCTGACCTCGGTGTCGGGCCAGGACGGCACCTCGGCACCAGCCAGGCGGGAGGCAATGCCCTTGGAGAAGTCCGCGGCGATCTGTACCTGACGTACCAGCGGAAACATGTCAGGGAACAGCCGCGCCTGCAGCAGCGCATTTGGATCGATATTTTTTTGCGTCGCGTGGTCTTCGGCCTTCTTGAGCACGTCGGACATGGCGCGCAGCATCTGCTGCACGACGGGAATGGAGGCGTTGTAGAGCGGGCTGGTCATAGTGAGTTCAGTTCTGAAATTGGGCGCGATGGCCGGAGTTGGCGTGGCAGAGGCCCTGCCGACCATGTAAGGCTAACAGCACAGGGTGAACTGAATCGGCCCGGCTTTTGGGGTCGGCTTTTCTTCCGGCGCTCACGCCGATCGGGACCGGCCCGCCACGGCCTCTTCGAGGCCCGTACGCGGTGCGTTGCAGAAGCTGCATTTATTGGCGCTTACCGCAACTTCGTGCCAAACGGCACCGCACCCCGCCCACTTCGAAGCGCTTCTGTGGGCCTCCCACGGCAAGGACATCGACTGGTGCAGCGGTGACGGGCCACGCCAACTGGACAACCTGCTCTGGCTCGCGGCGGACCTCGCTCGCAAGGCCGGGGAGCTGTTTCAATTGAGCGAGATGCCGCGACGTGGAGCGCTTGAGACTGGCGGGTAAGTGCTGGTCTGCGGGCCGCGGTTTCGCGGCCCGCTTGAGGGACAGGTCCTTGGTTGAACGTTTCCGGTTGCAGGGCGGGATCGACTGGCGTCTTGCGCGCTCGCGACATTGCTCTGGATGGAGAAAGACCTCCCGTCCTCGCTATTCGCAAGGGCGGCCAACTGATCGCACCAGTCAGAGCCCAATAGCCCCCACGATGTGATCCGCCAACAACCCTGCAGCCCGCGGCAGACCCTTCGCCCGATGCAGCCGTATGTCCGCCCCAGGCAGCCGCGGCATGCCATCGCGTTCCGACAGCGCCCGCAGCCTCGGCGGAAAGGTGCCCGACTTCACCACCGTCACCGCCAGTCCCTGCGCCGCAATGGACTCCACGGCCGCGAGGCTGTGGCTCACGAAGGCCAGGCGCCATGGCCGCCCCGACGCATCGAGCGCCTCGGTCGCCCATTGGCGGAACAGGCAGCCTTGCGGATAGAGCGCGACCGGCAGAGGGTCCTGCGATTCCACCGATTGAGAAACGGACGTGGCCCAGACCGCCTGTTCGCGCCGCAGCAACTCGCCGCCGCCCTGGCCTTCGGGATGCATCGCGATCACGAGGTCGAAGTCCTCGCCCAGGCGCTCGGGCATGCGCGCCGTCAGGCCGGTCTCCATCTCGATGTGGATGCGCGGGTACGCGGCCACGAAGCTGGCGAGCACCGGCGGCACGACGAAGCTGCCGTAGTCGTCCATGACGCCGAGCCGCACGCGGCCCTCGACCTTGTGCTGCTGCAGATGGCCCACCGCCTCGTCGTTGAGCAGCAGGATGCGGCGCGCATAGCCGAGCAGCCCCTCGCCCGCGAGGCTCAGCTCGACGTTGACCTTGGTGCGGTGGAAGAGCGCGGTGCCCAGCCGCTCCTCGAGCCGCTTGATCTGCATGCTCACGGTCGACTGCGTGCGGTTCAGCGCGGTTGCCGCGCGCGTGAAGGAGCGATGGTCGGCCACGGCCACGAAGGCCTTCAGCAGCTCGGGCTCGAGCGTCGGGATGCTCATTCGATTTGTTGATCAGAGTGACCAAATAAATTCCATTGATTGATGATAGAGGGCTGCCTACGCTGCTGTCACTTCATCGATCAGGGAGCACGAGCGTGGGAGAACTCTTGGGCATCGCGGCCGCGATGCTGTCCAGCGCACTGGGCGGTGCGGCGGTGGGCGCAACGCGCTATGTCGCGGGTGTCGTCGATCCGGTGGCGCTCGGCGCCTTTCGCTTCGGCATCGGCTTCTGCCTGTTGCTGCCGATGGCGTTGCTGCGTTCCGGCGAGTCGTGGCCCGCACCGCGCGACTGGCCCGCGGCCGCCGGGCTGGGGCTGTTGTTCTTCGGGCTGTTCCCGTTGCTCTTCAATGCCTCGCTGCACCACACGACCGCCGCGCGCGGCGCGCTGGCGCTGTCGGCGCTGCCGCTGCTCACCATGGCCGTGGCGGGCCTGCTGCGCGTCGAGCCCTTCACGCGGCGCAAGACGATCGGCGTGCTGGTCGCGATGGCGGGCGTGGGGCTGGCGCTGCTGTCGGGGCTGCGCACCGCGCCGCCCGATGCCTGGCGCGGCGACCTGCTGATGCTCGCGGCCGCCCTGTGCATGGCGTTCTACAGCGTGGGCTCGCGCCCGCTGATTCGCCGCTCGGGGCCGTTGACCTTCACCGCCGTGGCGATGGCGGTCGGCGCGCTGTGCCTCACCGGCATCGCTTGGCAGGGCGGCAGCTTCGCGCCCGTGGCTTCCTTCGGCACGGCCCAGTGGCTGGCCATCGCCTACCTCGGCGTGTTCGGCGGTGCGATCGTCTTCTTCCTCTGGGCTTTTGCGCTGGGCCGCACCACGCCCACGCGCGTGGCGATCTCGGTGACGGTCAATCCGGTGGCGGCGGGCCTGGTGGGCGCCTGGCTGCTGGGGGAGCCGCTGCGGTGGAACCTCGTCGCGGGGCTGCTGGCCGTGTTGGTGGGGATTGTGATTGCGGCGACCGGGGCGTCGCGCGGGTAGGCGGGGCGCTCGGGGTGCGAAGGTCGGGGAATCCTCTTGCAGGAGATTGATGAGCAGGAAGCAGGGAAGCGTTCGCAGCGGGCAAAGCGCGGGTGCTGCAAACGTCATTCATTTGAAGTACATTCGGGTTTTGCGTACTAAGAGGACACTGCCATGGTCGCCAATGCAGTCGTACAGACCCGAATCGATGCAGACGTGAAGGATCGCGCGTCGGCTGTGCTCGAGAACATGGGGCTCACCGTCTCGGATGTGATGAGGATCGTGTTGACGCGGGTCGCCAAGGAGGGCGCATTGCCTGCGGGGTTGACTGTCGACGCCGCGGCGCACGATGCCTGGTTCCGGGCAAAGGTGCAGGAGGCGCTGGTGGATCCACGTCCAGCCGTAGCGCACGACGAGGTCGAAGCGCATTTCTCCAAGCGGCGTGCGGCCGCGCTCCTCAAGACAGGAAAAGGCAGGAAGTGAGGCTCGAGTGGTCGCCGCTGGCGATGGATGACCGCGAGCGCATCTTCGATTTCATCGAACAGGACGATCCACGCGCGGCGATCGCGGTGGATGAGCGTATTGCCGCGCAAGTGCTCTTGCTGATGCAGTTTCCAGAGGGCGGCCGTCCAGGTCGCATCGAAGGCACGCGAGAACTTGTAATCCGGCGCACGCCCTACATCGTGGCCTATCGGGTCGAAAGGGACGGCGTTCGTATTCTGCGAGTTCTTCACAGCGCGCAGATGTGGCCCGGCGGCATGACGGACCTTCTCTGAAAGGAGCGAGGGACACTGCCCCTGTACCTCCACCGGGGGACTGCCATCCCCCCCGCCCGGTCCTACATTCCCCTCATGACCGAGTCCTTCACCGTCCAGACCGAGTGGGTGCACCTCCAGTACGACGAGCACGCCGCCTTCACCGAGACCTACGGCTTCTCCGGCAACCAGGGCGCGGTGAACCTCGAGGCGATCCGCTTCAGGCCCGAGGGCCAGGCGTCCGACACGCTGATGGTCTTCATGCATCCCGCGTCGACGCTGCAACTGCTGCCGGTGCCGCGTGCGATGGCGGCCACCGGCGCGCATGTGCTGTGCGCGGGCAGCCGCTACCAGCGCAACGACACGGCGCTGATCATGGAAAAAGTGTTCCTCGACCTGAGCGCCTACATCCGCCATGCGAAGCAGGTCTGGGGCTATCGCCACGTGGTGCTGGTGGGCTGGTCGGGCGGCGGGGCGCTGGCGGTGAGCTACCAGGCCGAGGCCGAGGACCCGCGCATCACGCACACGCCGGCCGGCGATGCGGTCGATCTCAAGGGCAAGGGGCTGATCCCGGCCGACGCGGTGATCTACCAGGCCGCGCACCTCTCGCGCGCGCACCTGCTGGCCGAGACCATCGATCCCTCGGTGAAGGACGAGCTGAACCCCGACGACCGCGAGGTCGAGCTCGACATCTACGACCCGCGCAACCCGAACCAGCCGCCGTATTCGCCGGCCTACATCCAGCGCTACCGCGTGGCGCAGCTCGACCGCATGCGCCGCATCACGGCCTGGGCGCGGGCGAAGCTGGCCGAGCTCCAGGCGCGCAACACCGGCGAGATGGAGCGGCCCTTCCTCGTGCACCGCACGCTGGCCGATCCGCGCTTCCTCGATCCCACGCTCGACCCCAACGACCGCCGGCCGCGCTGGTGCTACATGGGCAATCCCGAGACGGTGAACTCCGGGCCGGTCGGGCTCGCGCGCTTCACCACCTTGCGCAGCTGGCTGTCGCAATGGTCGCTCGACGATTCCTGCGGCAACGGGCTCGAAGGCGCGCGCCGCATCCGCGTGCCGCTGCTGGTGATCGAGAACAGCGCCGACGACGCGGTGCCGACCACGCATCCCAAGATGTTGTTCGAGGCCGCGGCCTCGCCCGACAAGCTCTTTCGCGTGGTGAAGGGCGCGACCCACTACTACGCCGGCCAGCCCGAGCTGCTGCAGGAAGCCACGGCGCTGATCCGCGGCTGGCTGCAGGAGCGCGACCTGCTCGAGCGCTGAGTCCGTGAAGACCGGTGCTGTCGCCGCAGTCGCTGCGATGGGGCCGGCGCTGGTCGTCGGCGTGGTCACGCTCTCTACCGCGGTCCAGCCGCTGGGCACCGACCTCTACCTCGCGGCGCTGCCCGCGATCCGCAACGAGTACGCGGCGCGCGTGGGCGTGGTGCAGCTCACCTTGGCGGTGCTGGTGTTCAGCTTCGGATTGAGCCAGCTGCTGTGGGGCCCGGCCTCCGACCGCTTCGGCCGCCGGCCGGTGCTGGTGGCGGGCTTCCTGCTGTACGCGGCGGGCGCCGCGGTGGGCGCGATGGCGCCGAACATCGAGGTGCTGATCGCCGCGCGCGCGGCGCAGGGGCTGGGCATCGCGGCCTGCATGGTCTGCGGCCGCGCGATCGTGCGCGACCTGTTCGAGCAGCAGCACGGCACGCACGTGATGACCGTGGCGATGTCGGTGCTGGCCTGCCTGACGATGCTGATTCCCGTGAGCGGCGCGCTGCTGGCGCAGACCCTGGGCTGGCGCGCCACGCTGTGGTCGATGGCTTTGTGCGGCCTGGCCGGCGCGCTGCTGGTGCTCGCGCGCGTGCCCGAGACCGCGCGCTCGCTCAAGCCCGATGCGCTGCGCCTCGGCCCGCTGCTCGCGGGCTATGCGCGCATCGCGCGCGATCCGGCCTTCCAGTCGTGGACCCTGCTCAACGCCTTCGGCTACGCGGCCAACTTCGGCTTCTTCTCGAGCTCGGCCTATCTCTTCATCGAGACCTTCGGCGTCTCGCGCGTGGGCTTCGGCCTGGTGATCGGCGGTGCCTCGGTCACCTACCTCGCGGGCACCATGCTGTGCCGGCGCTGGATCGCGGCGCACGGCATCGTGACCTCGGTGCGGCGCGCGGGTTTCCTGTCGCTGCTGGCGGCGCTGCTGCTGGTGGTGCCGCAGCTCGCCGGCGCGCACACGGCCGCCACGCTCACGGCGGGCCTGTGGCTGATGCTGCTGGCCTACGGCATCCACCAGCCCTGCGGTCACGTCGGCATGGCCACGCCGTTCCCGTTGCAGGCCGGCGCGGCGTCGGCGCTCGGCGGCTTCATCTTCGCGGGCGCGGCCTTCCTCTGCGGCGGCTGGATGGGCCTGATGTACCGCAGCGGCAGCGCCGCCGTGCTGTCGCTCACCACCGGCGTGCTCGCGGCCGCAGCCGGCACGATCGCGCTGACCTTGGTACAACGTCATGGCCGGCCCGTGCCCGCGCGGCCCGCCGTGCCCTGAATCCCGCTTTCCATTCCTTCCAGGAGACATCATGCGCAACGACAACGCCTACATCGTCGGCTGGGGCCACACGCCCTTCGGCAAGCTCGACAACGCCGAGCTCGAGCAGCTCATCCGCGACGCCGTGCAACCCGCGCTCGACAGCGCGGGCGTGGCGGCCGAGGACATCGACGGCATCTTCGTGGGCCACTTCAACGCCGGCTTCGTCGGCCAGGACTTCACGGCCTCGCTGCCCGCGGTGGCCATGCCCGAGTTCCGCCACACGCCGGCCGTGCGCTGCGAGAACGCCTGCGCCACCGGCTCGGCCGCGATCTGGGCCGCGCTCGACGCCATGGCCGCGGGCCGGATGAAGCGCACGCTGGTGATCGGCATGGAGCGCATGAACGGCCTGCGCACGCCCGAGGTGGCGGCCACGCTGATCAAGTGCTCGTACGTGAAGGAGGAGGGCGCCGACCCGGCCGGCTTCGCGGGCATCTTCGGCGGCATCGCGAGCAACTACTTCGAGCGCTTCGGCGACCAGTCGGACGCGCTCGCGGCCATCGCGGCCAAGAACCACGCCAACGGCATGCACAACCCCTATGCCCACATGCGGCGCGACTTCGGCTTCGACTTCTGCCGCACGCCCTCGGACAAGAACCCCTTCGTGTCGGGCCCGCTCAAGCGTTCCGACTGCTCGCTGGTGTCCGACGGCGCGGCCGCGCTGGTGCTGTCGACCGAGCCGCTCGCGGGCGCCAAGGTGCCCGCGGTGCGCTGGCGCTCGCGCACGCACGTCAACGACTTCCTGCCGATGTCGCGGCGCGATCCGACGAAGTTCGAGGGCGCGGCCATGGCGTGGAACAAGGGCCTGGCCTCGGCCGGCGCCTCGCTCGACGACCTGGGCTTCGTCGAGACGCACGACTGCTTCACCATCGCCGAGCTGCTCGAGTACGAGGCCATGGGGCTCGCGCCGCACGGCGAGGGCGCGCGCGTGATCCTCGACGGCGTAACGCGCAAGGACGGCCGGCTGCCGGTCAACCCTTCGGGCGGGCTCAAGTCCAAGGGTCATCCGATCGGCGCCACCGGCGTGTCGCAGCACGTGATGGCCGCGATGCAGCTCTCGGGTACGGCCGGCGGCATGCAGGTCGAGCGCACGCGCATGGGCGCGGTGTTCAACATGGGCGGTTCGGCGGTGGCCAGTTATCTCAGCATCCTGGAGCCGGCTTCGTGAGTGCGGCGCAGGCGATGAACCTGGGCAGGCTGCTCACGCAGACGGCCGCGCTCTTTGCCGAGCGGCCGGGCCTCATCCAGGAGGGCGGGCGCAGCTGGACCTGGGGCGAGATCGAGGCGCGCGTGGCCGCGATGACCGCGGCGCTGCGCGCGCTCGGCCTGAAGAAGGGCGACCGCATCCTCGTGCAGTCGCGCAACAACCTGCAGATGTTCGAGAGCTGCTGGGTCGCGTTCCGCCTCGGCTGCGTCTGGGTGCCGACCAATTACCGGCTCACGCCTCCCGAGGTGGCCTACCTCGGCGCATCGAGCGGCGCGGTCGCGATGATCGTGGAGGACATCTTCCCCGGCCACACCGACGCGGTGCGCGCGGCCTCGCCGGCGCTCGCGCACGTGGTCGCGATCGGCCGCGCGCGCGAAGGCGAGCACGCGTACGAGGACCTGCTGCGCGCGCACGAGGCGCACGACGCAGCGCAGTCCGAGCACGAGAGCGTCGACCGCGACGACCCGCTGTGGTTCTTCTACACCTCGGGCACCACCGGCCGGCCCAAGGCCGGCGTGCTCACGCACGGGCAGATGGCCTTCGTGGTCGCCAACCACCTGGCCGACCTGATTCCGGGCACGACCGAGAACGACCGCTCGATCGCGGTCGCGCCGCTGTCGCACGGCGCGGGCATCCATGCGCTGCTCAACGTGGCGCGCGGCGCGGCCACCGTGCTGCCGGCCAGCGAGAAGCTCGACCCCGAGGCCTTCTGGGCCTCGGTGCAGGCGCACCGCGTCAGCAACCTCTTCACCGTGCCGACCATCGTCAAGATGCTGGTCGAGCATCCGGCGGTCGACCGCTACGACCACAGTTCGCTGCGCCATGTGATCTACGCGGGGGCGCCGATGTACCGCGCCGACCAGAAGCTCGCGCTGAAGAAGCTCGGCAAGGTGCTGGTGCAGTACTTCGGGCTCGGCGAGGTCACGGGCAACATCACGGTGCTGCCGGCCGCCATGCATTCGGCCGACGACGAGGACCCGAACGCCAACATCGGCTCGTGCGGCCGCGCGCGCACCGGCATGGAGGTGGCGATCCTCGATGCCGACTTGCGGCGCCTGCCCGTGGGCGAGGTCGGCGAGATCTGCGTGCGCGGCCCCGCCGTGTTCGCGGGCTACCACGGCAACGAGGAGGCCACGCGCAAGGCGCTGCGCGGCGGCTGGTTCCATACCGGCGACCTCGGCCGGCTCGATGCGCGCGGCCTGCTCTACATCACCGGCCGCGAGTCCGACATGTACATCTCGGGCGGCTCCAACGTCTACCCGCGCGAGGTCGAGGAGGTGCTGCTCACGCATCCCGCGGTGGCCGAGGTGGCGGTGCTCGGCGTGCCCGATCCCAAGTGGGGCGAGGTGGGCGTGGCCGTGGTGGTGCGGCGCGAGGGCGCGCAGGTTGACTGCGATGCGCTGATCGCGCACCTCGACGGGCGCTGCGCGCGCTACCGCTGGCCGCACCACGTGTTCTTCTGGGAGGCCTTGCCGAAGTCGGGCTACGGGAAGATCGCGAAGAAGGACATCCGGCAACTGCTGGTCGAGCGCGGGGAGATCGCACTTCCGTAGCGCGTGGCCTCGATCATTGGCGCGAGCGATCGGCGCAGGCCGTGACGGCGTAGTGGTCGTCGTCCGTCAGGATGGCCTTCACCTCGGGCAGCGCCGACAGGTGCTGCAGCAGCCCGGCATCGTTGACCGTCGACAGCAGGATCGCGGCCTCGCCGAAGGTGGCGGCCGTGACCGGCGTGTAGCGCGCGGCGTTCATCGAGAAGGCATCGGCCCCCACGAACGCATAGGCCAGCTTCATGAAGGCCGCATGCAGCCGGTACAGCGGCGCGCCGTACTTGCGGTCGTTGGGGCTGATGGCATAGCTGGTGTGCACGCCCTGGTCGGCCAGCCAGGACAGGTACAGCGGCTGGCTCGATTCCACGAACGCGCGCTCGGTGAGGCCGTAGCGCTCGAGCAGCGCGCTGAGCCGGTGCGTCGCCTGGTGGGCGGTCCAGGGCGAGAGCTTGCGCAGATCCTTCGCATCGAGCCAGAAGAGGCCGTTGCGCGGGGCGCTCGACAGCACCGCTTCCAGCCGCAGCGGCCGGCCGTCGAACAGGGTGTAGGGCCGGTCGTGCGAGACCACGAAGTCGTCGAGCTCGGGGTCGAAGAGCACGTCGATCTCCACGCCGGCCGCGCCGCGCCTGAAGGCCTCCGCCACGGCCCGCAGGCTGTTCTCGCCACCGGTGGCCGCATGGCCGCGATGGGCCCAGACCTTCTGGCAGGAGGCAAAGACGAAGGCCGATGCCCGTGCCGCCGCCTGCCGGTAGAGCAGGTCGCTCAGCGACAGCAGGAGGCCGAGCAGGAAGAGCGGCACCAGCAGCCATCGCCACCGGCGCCATCGAACGGTTGCACCAGCCATGGAACCTCGCGGGCGGAAAGTGGAGGGAGTGCGATGCGGGCCAGCGGATTGGCCGGTGCAGTGTAGGTGGCTTGCAGCCGGGCCGAGGCGCGAGGCGCCTTGCCCCGCTATATTGAAAGCCTTTGGCAACTACAGAGAAATCAACATGGCAAAAGCCTATTGGGTCAGTGCATACCGTGCCGTCAAGGACGCCGACAAACTCGCGGCCTACGCGAAGCTGGCCGGTCCGGCCATCGCCGCGGGCGGCGGGCGTTTCCTGGCACGCGGGCTGCCCGCCAAGACTTACGAATACGGCCTGGCCGAACGCACCGTGCTGATCGAGTTCGACAGCGTGGCGCAGGCGACGGCCACCCACGACAGCGCCGACTACCAGGCCGCGCTGGTCGCGCTGGGCGACGGCGCCGAGCGCGATCTGCGGATCATCGAAGGCACCTGAGCGAAGCGGGAGCGGGCCGGACCGGGGCCCGCTTCAGTCCAGCGTGATCCCCGTGCGCCTGGACAGCGCCGCGTACTTGTCGACCTGCTGACGCAGGAAGGCGGCGAAGGCCGCCGGCGGCGCGACCGAGACCTCGACCCCGCCGGCCGCCAGCCGGTCGTGCACCTGCGGGGTCTGCAGGGTCCGTGCGAGTGCGCTGCTCAGCGCCTCGACCTGCACCGCCGGCGTGTGCGCCGGTGCCACGAAACCATAGAAGCCGATCAGCTCGAAGCCGGGCAGTGACTCCGCGATCGCCGGCAGCTGCGGATAGGACGCGGCCCGCCGCGCGCTGGTGATGCCCAGCGCGCGCAGGCGCTGCGACTGCAGGTGCGGCAGCGCGCTCTCCAGGGTGACGAAGGCCAGCGGCAGATCGCCGTTGAGCAGCGCGCGGTAGATCTGCGCGCTGCCGTTGTAGGGCACGTGCTCGAGCGTCACGTCGGCCTCGATGGCGAGCAGCTCGCCGGCCAGGTGCGACACCGAGCCGATGCCCAGCGACGCGTACTGCAGCGGCGGATCGGTGCGCCTTGCCAGCGCGATCAACTGGGCCACGTCGCGCGCGGCGAAGCCCGGCTGCGTGACCAGCACGACGATCGAATGGCCGCCGAGGCACAGGGGCTCGAAATCGTCGAGCGCGTCGTAGGGCATCTGCTGGCGCATCGCCTCGTTGGCGGCATGCGGCGAGAACACCATGCCGATGGTGTTGCCGTCGGGCGCGGCCATGGCCACGGCCTGCGTGCCGACGATCATGCCGCCGCCCGCGCGGTTGTCGACCACCACCGGGCGATCGAGCACGCTCGACAGCTCCCGGGCGATCAGCCGTGCCATGAAGTCGGCGGCGCCGCCCGGGGCCTGCGGCACGATCATGCGCAGGGGCCGGCC
>NZ_JBZAYE010001199.1:0-1027 GCF_058244205.1 Variovorax sp. 20P10.2.4 | reverse complement strand
AGCGTCACGGCCATCAGCCGGCCCATGAGGCCCGCGCCGAGGATCGCCACCGATCGGAAGGGCAGGTTCATCGCCATGCTCCTCGGGCCTTCGAATCGCGTCGATAATTTTCGGCATGACCCAAGGACCCACCCAGCGCTATGCGCGCGTGCTCTCGATCGCCGGCTCCGACAGCGGCGGCGGTGCCGGCATCCAGGCCGATCTCAAGACCTTCGCGGCCCTCGGCTGCTACGGCATGACGGCCATCACGGCGCTCACCGCGCAGAACACGCTCGGCGTCACGGGCATCCACGGCGTGCCGCCGGCCTTCCTCAAGGCGCAGATCCAGGCCGTGGTCGAGGACATCGGCGTCGACGCGGTCAAGCTCGGCATGCTGCATGCGCCCGAGGTGGTCGAGGTCGTGGCCTGGGCCATCGACCACTACCGCCTGCCGAACGTGGTGCTCGACCCCGTGATGGTCGCCACCAGCGGCGACCGCCTGATCGCGGCCGAGACGGTGCAGGTGCTGGTGCGCGAACTGTTCCCGCGCGCCGCGGTGATCACGCCCAATCTCGATGAGGCGGCCCTGCTGATCGGCCATGCGATCGACGGCATCGGTGCGCTCGATGGCGCGGCCGACGAGCTGCTGGCGCTGGGCGCGCGCGCGGTGCTGCTCAAGGGCGGCCACCTGCCGGGCAGCGAGGTGGTCGACGTGCTGTTGCAATCCAGTGGCGAACGCACGCGCCTGGCCTCGCGCCGCATCGAGAGCCGCAACCTGCACGGCACCGGCTGCACGCTGTCGTCTGCCATCGCCGCGCACCTGGCACTGGGCGCTGCGCTGCCCGAGGCGGTGGAGCGCGCGCGCGCCTACATCCTCGGTGCGATGGCGGCCGCTGTCGACGTGCAGGTCGGTGCCGGTCATGGCCCGCTCAACCACGGCTTTGCGCCAGTGCCGACGCAGCGCCTGCCGCTGCAGGCTTCGGCCGGCTGAGCCAGGCCAGCACGAAGGTCAGCGCCAGCGTCGGCAGCGCCGAGCCGAACTGCGGCG
>NZ_JBZAYE010001198.1:0-1027 GCF_058244205.1 Variovorax sp. 20P10.2.4 | reverse complement strand
GCCCGGTTTCGAAGGCGCTGCGGATCGCGCTGAGCGGTGGCCAGAGATGGGTGGTCATGGCGTCTGTTCCTGAATGGCTATGTCTTCAGGCATAAGACGCTTCAGCGCCCAGGATTTTGAAAACCTGCAGGATCGCCGCCATGTTGTCGGCCTCGATGGCGATGCCCAGCGTGCCCTGGAGCCAGCCGCCGAGCCGGGTCTTGGCGTAGTCGGCGGTCAGGCCCTCGCGCTTGTGCACCAGGCCGAGCCGGCCCGCGCGATAGTGGTAGGAGGCGATGGCATGGCGCGAGGCGATGCCCGACAGGCCGCCCTCGGCCTCCCTGCCGAAGCCCTCGCACAGCAGGATGCGCTCGGGCTCGGGCAGCTCGGCGATGAAGGCGCGCGCCGCCTGCTGCACCGCGAGGCTGCTGAGGCCGTGCTCGGCCAGGCAGCCCTCGAGGTCCTCGTCGGCGCCCAGTTCGTCCTCGAGCTGGGCCTCGGTGATCTGGTCGCCGATCGACAGCTTGCGCTTGAAGGCGGCCGAGCGCGTGCAGTCGATCAGGTAGCGGCGGAAGTACGCGCACAGCGCGAAGGCGGTCGAGGGCGCGCTGTGGCCCGCGCGCTCCTCGGCCTCGTCGGGATCGGCATCGAGCCGCAGCACCTTGACGTAGATGAACTGCGCCACCAGCTCCTGGCGCCCTTCGCCGAGCACCTGCAGCTCGGGCGGATTGCAGGCCACCAGCGCGTCGCCCACGATGCGGTACATGCGGCCCATGTCGTTCGACGTCAGCGTCTGGCGCCGGCGCCACAGGCGCACGAGTTCTCCGCTTTCCTCGGACGACAGCGTTTCCTGCATGGATTCAACGGCCGGGGCCGGGCCTCGTGGCGGCATTCACGCTGTCATCTCCTCAATCGTCCTCGCAGACGCCCTCGGTCGGCACCAGGCATTGCGCGAGGCCGGCGCCGACCGGCGCGCCGCGCGTGCGGATCGCCGAGGACACGGCGGCGCTCGCCACCGCCAGGCCGCGCGGCAGCAATATCCAGAGCT
>NZ_JBZAYE010001197.1:0-1029 GCF_058244205.1 Variovorax sp. 20P10.2.4 | reverse complement strand
GCCATCTTGAGGATCGCCTCGCGCGTGCGTGCCTCGGGCAGCGCCGCGTTGTCGGGCGCGTGCTCGAGCGCGCGACGCAGGCGCGCGTCGCGCAGGTCGTCGTCGTCGAACCCGGCGCTCATCGCGCGCCCTCCAGCACCGCGAGGTAGCGTTCCATGCAGCCGCGCAGCTTCTGCAGCCCGTAGCGCAGCCGGCTGCGCACCGTCTCGAAACCGATCTGCAGGCTGGCCGCCAGCGCTTCCACCGTCAGGCCGTCCTCGTGGTGCAGCAGGAAGGCCGCGCGCTGCTCGGTGGGCAGCTCGTCGAGGCAGGCCAGCAGGCGCCGTCCCGCGGCGCGCCAGAACGCGAGCTCCTCGGCCGAGGGATGGGTGGCGACGTCGTCCGAGGCACCGTGCACGCCACGCTCGAGCGCGGGAATGGCCTCGTCGTCCTCGCCCGCGTGGCCGTCGAGCGCCACTTCGCGCCCGCTCACGCGCAGCCGATCCATCGCGAGGTTGTGCGCGATCGTGAAGGCCCAGGTGCGCCAGGCCGCGCCCTGCGGCGAGAAGCTCTCGCGCGCCGTGATGATCCGCACCCAGGTGTCCTGGAACACCTCGTCGGCCTGCGATGCGAGCCGCGCGCCCAACAGCCGCCGCACGAAGCGGAACAGCCCGCCCTCGTGGCGCGCATAGAGCACGTCGAAGGCGGCGGCATCGCCGCGCGCGTAGGCCAGCATCAGCTGATCGTCGGGCATGGCGTCGCGGCCGGTCGCTTCGGGCGCGGCCGGGCTGACAGTGGCGGAACGGGCGCGGGGCAGCGCGGACATCGGTGGATTCTCACCTCAGCTGGTACGCGGGACGGCGCCGGTCGGGGTTGGCGCGGCGCAAAAAAAAGACGCACCGGCTTAACCCCGTTGGCGGCGGCGGGCCGTAACAGCCTGCACCGATTCACTTCACGGAGCCGTTCCATGATCCCGTCACCGGCCTTTCGCCCTCGCCGCCCGCTCGTCGCGCTGCTGTGCGCTTCCCTGGTCCTGAGCGCCTGCGGCGC
>NZ_JBZAYE010001196.1:0-1030 GCF_058244205.1 Variovorax sp. 20P10.2.4 | reverse complement strand
CGCCGAGCGGCTCGCCATGGGTATTGGCCAGCTTCGACAGCACGGCGGGCCACGGGCTCTGGATGCCCACCGCGCTGTAGCCGGCCGTGATCGATTCGCCCACGGCCACGACGACGCGTGTCTTCTGGGGCGCGAGCACCTTGACCTCGCTCAGGTGGAAGACGCCGTTGAAGGTCTCGAACGCTGGCGCGACGGCCGACAGCGAGGCTTCGGCCGCCACGTCGCGGTTCCTCACCACGTAGAAGCCGGGGAGCGGAACGGCGGAGTTCATGTGCATGTCGGCGTACTGCACCTTGCCCTGGAAGTGCAGGCTGATCATCAGGTCCGAGAGCTTGGGCACCGCCATCGCCACGGGGTCGCTCAGCAGTTCCTCGCCGGCGGGCACCTCGGCCAGCGTCTTGCCGCCATCGAAGGTCAGCACCCGGCGCGTGGCCAGATCGATGGCGGTCGGATCGGAGGGTTGCGAGCCATCGGGCAGCGCCACGCTCGCGTGGTCGATGCGCAGGGTGGTGGCGCCGAACACGTTGGACAGCCGCACCCGGACGCCCTCGCCGCCCACGCTCGTGCGGATGCGCACGCGCACCGTGTCCGAGTCGTTGTTCTGCAGCCGGTTGGCATACATGGCGGCCTGCCATGTCGTGGCCCAGCGGGTCTTCTTTTCGGAGGGCACGGTCGGCGGCGGCTCCTCGGGCGGTGCGACCGCGGGCTGGGTGCCGGGCGGTGCCACGGCGTTGGCGGCGGCGATCGCCGCTGCATCAAGCCGCGCACTGCTGTCTCCGCCACCACCGCATGCCGTCAACAAGCCGACGGCCAGGGCCGCCAGCATCCGGCGCCAAGCCTTCTCGAGAGAACGCTGGCCTGCCCACACTGCTTCGAGTGCTTTCTTCATGATGCCTCCTTGGGTGTCCGGTTGCCCGGGTTGAGATGACTTCTGAGTTGGAAATGCCTCGCTGCTGGTGATGAAGGTCGAAGTGCGGCGATCAACGCGCCATCATTTCTTCTCCCGGCACCGGTCGATGAACGCGATGAC
>NZ_JBZAYE010001195.1:0-1037 GCF_058244205.1 Variovorax sp. 20P10.2.4 | reverse complement strand
GGGGCCCCTCGATAATCCCGGGGATGCCCGCCGCGCCCCCGATGTCTCCCCCTGCCCGTCTCTCCCCCCGCACCGTCGGCATCGGCGCGGCCGTGATCACCGTGCTGGTGTGGACCGCCTTCATCGTCATCGCGCGCGCCTCGGCCGGCCGCTCGCTGTCCCCGTTCGACATCGCCTTCGCGCGTATCTGCGGCGCCAGCCTGGTGCTGGTGCCCTGGGGTGCGTGGCTGGTGCTGCGCGCCCGCGCGGGCGGCGCGCAGACGGCCGCCTCCTTCTTCGGCCTGTCGCCGCTGTCGCTGCGCGTCACGGCCATGGCCGGCGTGTTCGGCGGCGTCGCCTATGCCGTGTGCGCCTACTGCGGCTTCTTCTTCGCGCCGGCCAGCCATGCCTCGGTGCTGCTGCCCGGCAGCCTGCCGCTGTGGACCACGCTGCTGGCCGCGCTGGTGCTGCGCGACCGCATCACGCCGGCGCGCGCGCTCGGGCTGGCCCTGATCGTCGCGGGCGACCTGCTGGTGGGCGGGCGCAGCCTGCTGCATGCCTTCGAGGGCGGCGAGGTCTGGAAGGGCGACCTGCTGTTCATGGCCGCGGCCTTCTGCTGGGCCTGCTACAGCATCGTGGTGCGCCGCCACGGCCTCGATGCCGTGCGCGCCACCATCGCCATCACCGTGTTCGCGCTGCTGAGCTACGTGCCGGTCTACAGCCTGCTGGTGGCCGGCGGCTGGGTCGCGAGCCGCATCGGCAGCGCGCCCTGGGGCGAGCTGGCGTTCCAGATGCTGTTCCAGGGCATCGGCTCGGTCGTGGTGTCGGGCATCACCTTCACGAAGATGGTCCAGCACTTCGGCCCGGTGCGCACCACCATGATCACGGCGCTGGTGCCCGGCCTGTCGGCGCTGGGCGCGGTGCTGTGGCTCGACGAGCCGCTTTACTGGAACCTGATCGCCGGCCTGCTGCTGGTGACCGCCGGCATCCTGTTCGGCGTGCAGAAGCCGGCGCCCGCGCGCGCCGCCGGCCTGGTGCCGGCCGTGGCCGCGGTGGCG
>NZ_JBZAYE010001194.1:0-1037 GCF_058244205.1 Variovorax sp. 20P10.2.4 | reverse complement strand
CCCTCGCCCGCTTCGGCGCCGCCTGGAGCGACACCGCGCTGGCGGTGCTGCGCGACAAGGGCGTGCTGCTGATCATGCTGCTGGCGCCGATCATCTACGGCTTCTTCTACCCCTGGCCCTACGGCTCGCAGGCCGTGACCCGCGTGCCGGTCGCGGTGGTGGACCAGGACCACACCGGGCTGTCGCGCCAGATCGCACGCTTCGCGATGGCCAATCCGCGGCTGGACGTGCGCCTGGTCACGGCCGACGTGCACGAGGCGCAGCAGGCCCTGTGGCGCGGCGAGATCGAGGGCTATGCGCTGCTGCCGGCCGACCTCAAGCGCAGCGTGCTGCGCGGGCTGCCGGCGGTGGTCAGCATCGAGGGCAACGGCGCCTATGCGCTGCTCAACAAGGCGGTGCTCTACGGCTTCTCGGAAGCGGTGGGCACGGTCTCGGCCGGGGTCGAGATCCGCAAGCTGCAGGCCGGCGGCCAGAGCGCGGTGCAGGCCGCGCGCAGCCGCAGCCCGCTGGTCATCCAACTGGTGGCGCTGTTCAATCCCACCGAGGGCTACGGCAGCTACGTGGTGCCGGCGGTGGCGCTGCTGATCCTGCAGCAGACGCTGCTGATGGGCACCGCCATGCTGGCCGGCACCTGGGCCGAGGCGCGGCGGCTGCGCGCCTCGATGAGCGCCTGGCTGGGCCGGCTGGCGGCGCTGTCGGGCTTCGGCGTGCTCAGCGGCATCTTCTATTTCGGCTGGGTGTTCTTCCTGCAGGACTATCCGCGCGGCGGCAACCCCTTCGGCGCGCTGGTGCTACTGGCCTTCTACGTGCCCGCGATCTGCACGCTGGGCCTGCTGCTGGGCTGCTGGTTCCGCGACCGCGAACGGGCGCTGCAGGTGCTGCTGTTCACGGCCCTGCCGATGGCTTTTCTCTCGGGCTTCTCGTGGCCGGTCGAGGCCCTGCCCGCGCCGCTGCAGGCCCTGCGCTGGCTGTTCCCGAGCACGGCGGGCATCCAGGCCTCGCTGCGGCTCAACCAGATGGGCGCGCCGCTGCACGAC
>NZ_JBZAYE010001193.1:0-1048 GCF_058244205.1 Variovorax sp. 20P10.2.4 | reverse complement strand
CTCGGCCGCGCTCTTCTTCTGCCGGCTCTGCCAGAGCCCGACCAGCGCGGACCAGCCGATCACGGCGAAGAAAGCCCAGCCCTCGGGCGTGACATGCGATCCGCGCGGCTCGGGCGCCGTCGATTCGACGGGCTCGCCCGGATCGACCAGCGGCAGCTCCTGGGCCATGGCCATCGGCTCGCCGCGGATCAGCTGCGCGATGCCGTCGACCGCGGCACCCAGGCCGCCGTCGAAATCGCCGGCGCGAAAGCGCGGCGTCATCTCCTGGTCGATGATGCGCGCGGCCTGGATGTCGGTGATGCGGCCCTCGAGGCCGCGGCCGACCTCGATGCGCATGCGCCGGTCGCGGATCGCCACCAGCAGCAGCACGCCGTCGTCCTCGTCCTTGCGCCCGAGCTTCCACTGCGCGAACACGCGCGTGGCGTACTGCTCGATGCTGTCCTCGCCGGTGGTCGGCACGATCAGCACCGCGAGCTGGGCCTGGGTCTCGCGCTCGAGGTCGGCGATGCGCTCGCGCAGCGCCTCGGCCTGCGCGGCGTCGAGCGTCTTGTTCTGGTCGATCACGCGCGACTTCATCGCCGGCACGGGCACGGGCCTGGCCTGCGCGCCGAACACCGCGGCGAACAGCAGCACGAGGCACAGCCAGAGGTGCAGGCCGGGTCGGAAGTCCGGGGTCGTCGCCTTCATCGCTGGGCGCTCTTCGTCACGACGCCCGCGCCGCGCACCTCGAGCCGGCGCTGGTCCACCACCTTGCCGCCGGCATCGACCAGCTCGATCAGGTGGCGGCCCGGCCAGGGCAGCCACTGCGCGCTGTTGCCGCGCGCGAAGTGCTTGCCGTCGATGCGCCATTGCACGCCGCGGCCTTCCGATTCGAAGCGCACGCGCTGGCGCAGCGGCGGGATGTCGGGATCGAGCGCGATGATCGTGCCGTCGGCCGGCGCCGTGATGCGCGCGACGCTGGCCGTGCCCGCGGCGCCGGGGTCGTTCGCGAGCGCGAACAGCGGCTGCTCGGTGCCCTGCACGAACCATTCGTCGCGCGCGGCCTCGA
>NZ_JBZAYE010001192.1:0-1049 GCF_058244205.1 Variovorax sp. 20P10.2.4 | reverse complement strand
TGGCCAAGCTCGAACAGGAAACCGCCGAGGGCCATGGCAAGGCCAGCGCCGGCGCCGCCGCCGCGCTGCGCGCGGTGCTGAAGGAACACGGCAAGCTGGTCGAGGCCCCGCTCGAGGCGCGCGTGCATGCCGCGCTGGTCGCGGCCGGCGAACTCGAAGGCTGGCAGCGCTGGAGCGCCGACAAGGTCCGTGAAGACCTCGTGGCCAAGGCCGAGGGCCTGCTCAAGCGCCCCGAAGGCCAGGCGCTGGGCGGCCGCAAGATGCAGGAAACCCTGCGCGCGCTGCGCGACCAATGGAAGCAGGCCGACCAGGGCGGCGTGCCGAACCACGCGCTGTGGAAGCGTTTCGACGAGGCCTGCAACGAGGCCCACAAGGTGGTCGAGGCCTGGCTCGAGAAGGTGCGTGCCGACGCGGCCGAACACCGCGCGCTGCGCGTGGCCCTGATCGAGGAGGTCAAGGCCTGGGCCGCCGAGCATGCGGGCGCCACCGACCTGAAGGCGCACAACCGCGCGCTGCACCAGTTCGCCGATCGCTGGCGCGATGCTGGCCATGTGGGCGAGAAGGTGTTCGCCGAGCTGCAGCCGCAATGGAACGAAGCCTTCGGTGCCGCCCGCGCGCCGTTCGAGACCGCGCAGAAGGCCAGCATCGAACGTCGCCAGGCCATGATCGCCGAGGCCACCGAGCTGGGCGCCCAGCCCGTGCTGCGCATCGACGCCGTCAAGGCGCTGCAGCAGCGCTGGCAGGCCGAGGCGCAGGGCGTGCCGCTCGACCGCCGCCAGGAACAGAAGCTCTGGGACGCCTTCCGCGCGCCCATCGACGAAGCCTTCAACCGCAAGTCGGCCGAACGCGAGAAGGCGTCCGCCGCGATGAGCGACCGCGACCGCCACGTGCTCAATGCCTCGAAGGCACTCGACGCGGCCAATGCCAGCGGCGACGCGCAGAAAATTCGCAGCGCCATCGCCCAGCTCGAAGGCGCGCTGCGCGGCGAGGTGCCCCCTCCGGCGCCGGCGCCGCAGCGCGCCGCATCGGGCGACGGCCCCTCGGTCGGT
>NZ_JBZAYE010001191.1:0-1050 GCF_058244205.1 Variovorax sp. 20P10.2.4 | reverse complement strand
GCGGCGCGGCCCGGCGACCGCGAGCGCGCGCAGCTTGCCGGCCGCGATGTAGGGCTGCAGCGTGGCGATCGAGCCCACGGTCAGCTGGATCACGCCGCCGATCAGGTCGATCGCCATCGGGCTCTCGCCCTTGTAGGGCACGTGCAGCGTGCGCAGGCCGTAGGCGCGGTCCATGTAGACCTGGATCTGGTGCGGCTGCGTGCCCGGGCCCCAGGAGCCCATCGCGTACTTGCCGGGCGCGGCCTTCAGCACCGCGATCAGGCTGGCGACATCCCTGGCCGGCACCGAGGGATGCACCGCGAGCACGGTGCGCGTGGTCGCGATGTCCGAGACCATGCGCAGGTCGGTGCGCGGGTCGTAGGGCAGCTTGCCGTAGAGCACGATGTTGGCCGTGACCGGGCCCGGCACCGTCAGCAGCAGCGTGTGGCCGTCGGGCGCGCTCTTGGCGACGTAGTCGGTGCCGATGATCCCGCCCGCGCCGCTGCGGTTCTCGACCACCACGGGCTGGCCCAGCCGCTTCGACAGGCCCTCGGCGACCAGGCGCGCGAGGATGTCGGAGGAGCCGCCGGCCTGGTACTGCACGACGATGCGCAGCGGCTTCGACGGGAATTCGGCGCGGGCGCCGGTGGCCGCGAAGGCCGCGAGCGCGCACAGCAGCAGGCGTCGCTTCGAGGGCGTCATGCGAGGGCTCCTTCCGCCGGCGCCGGGTCGCGACCCACGATCAGCGCATCGACCGCCACGCAGCCGCCCTCGGTATTCGGCCGCGCGATCAGCGGATTGATCTCGGCGCTCGCCAGCGAATCGCCGGCGCGCAGCGCGAAGTCGGCGAGCGCGCACAGCGCATCGGCGATCGACGCCAGGTCGACCGGCGCCTGGCCGCGCGCGCCGTCGAGGATCGCGAAGGCGCGCAGCTCGCGCACCATCGCCAGCGTGTCCTCGCGCGTGACCGGCAGCACGCGCAGCGCCACGTCGCGCAGGGTCTCGACGTGGATGCCGCCGAGGCCGAACATCAGCACCGGCCCGAACACCGGGTCGCGGTGCACGCCCGCG
>NZ_JBZAYE010001190.1:0-1051 GCF_058244205.1 Variovorax sp. 20P10.2.4 | reverse complement strand
GCCGAATCCGAGCCGCCTGCGCTCGAAGCGACACCCGAGCCCGTCGCGGCACCGGTGCCCCAGCCGGAGCCCGAACCCGCGCGTGCCGAACCGGCGCGCCTGCCGCCCCGGGACGAGGAAGATTCGGACGACCGTTCCGAGGACGAAGAAGACGAGGAAGACCCCGACGACGAGGAGGACGACCTCGACCGCGCGCGCCGCGCCGCCGAGCGCGAGCAGCGCAATGCGCCGCCGCCCGAGCCGATCCGCTTCGCCGACGTCATCTCGGGCCAGTTCGACGCCGACGAGGACAGCCCCGAGGTGCCGCCGCTCAAGCGCGTGCTGCTGCCCGAGGCCGATTCGCCCAAGCTGCACAAGGTGCTGGCGCAGGCCGGGCTCGGCTCGCGCCTGGAGATGGAGCAACTGATCCTGCAGGGGCGCATCTCGGTCAACAACGAGCCGGCCCACATCGGCCAGCGCATCCAGTACGGCGACCAGGTCAAGATCAACGGCAAGCCGATCCGCTACCGGATCGCGCCGCCGCCGCCGCGCGTGATCGCCTATCACAAGCCCGTGGGCGAGGTCGTCACGCACGACGATCCGCAGAACCGCCCGACCGTGTTCCGCAAGCTGCCGCGCCTGCACCAGGGCAAGTGGCAGTCGGTCGGCCGGCTCGACCTGAACACCGAAGGCCTGCTGCTGTTCAGCAGCTCGGGCGACCTGGCCAACCAGCTGATGCATCCGCGCTTCGGCCTGGAGCGCGAGTACGCGGTGCGCGTGCTCGGCGCGATCAGCAGCGAAGAACGGCAGAAGCTGCTCGACGGCGTGCGCCTCGACGACGGCATGGCGCAGTTCGGCACCATCGAGGACGGTGGCGGCGAAGGCTCCAACTGCTGGTACCGCGTCACCATTTCCGAAGGCCGCAACCGCGAGGTGCGCCGGCTGTTCGAGTCGGTGGGCCATGCGGTCAGCCGGCTGATCCGCATCCGCTACGGCGCGATGGTGCTGCCGCGCGGCCTCAAGCGCGGCGCCTGGATGGAGCTCGACGAGCGCGACATCCGCGCGCTGTTCC